>NZ_VTOW01000022.1 GCF_012184425.1 Candidatus Manganitrophus noduliformans | reverse complement strand
GAATCGTATCGCTTCAAGAGCAGCCAGAAAAGAATGAAGGAAGCAGTCCAAACAGCAACCTTATAACCCAGAGGGGTGGGTCCATTTTACTTTATCGCGGTGGGTCCTTTTTACTTGATCATTTACACCCCTACACTCCATATATTTAACATCATCCACCGCACCACTCTGGAGAGAGCATTATCTGATTTCGTATTCGGTTATGGCAACTCCTGTTTAATCGAAAATGGGATCGATCGCCTCTTCATTAACTTCGGTGGAGAAGAGTATGGAGGAAGCGAAGGATTGCTGATTCTAGATACAAGGGAGAATTCAGTGGTGGGTCAGATAAAACTGGGAGAATATACAAGACTGCTGGGTCCGACCGAGAGCAATGATCAAATCCTCATTGGAGTCGGAGGAAAACAAATCCTGATTCTGGATACAAGAAGTCATGCGATCCTGACGTCCCTGAATGTTGGTTTTCATGCACTCAGAGGAATTGCAGACAGAGATCAATTCCTTCTTTGGGTTCCCCCCGGGAGAATTCAAGCCCTTCAATTGACTGATTACCAGGTGTTGCCTCCTCTTCCTGTCACCGGCGTTTATGAATTCTCTCTTACCCCGGATCGAGAACACCTCGTTATATTAAGAGGAGAGGAAATGCGGACTCAGACTGATCGGATCAGTTTTTATGACCGATCAAGAGAAATGATTGTACACGAGCAGTTCATCTCAGACGGCAGGCATCTTTTTACCTCCTCAGACGGTCGTATTTTCTTTATAGAAAGAGAAGCGAATACCTTACTGCTCAACGAGGTTTTACTGTAGATGTAGTGATACATTGGAACAGAGTCTCACTTTACTTATTATTATGGGTCTGCTCTTCCTACTGCTCATTTCTTCTGCATTTATATTTCTGACCACCCTAAAGATAGAGCAGGCGAAGACCCCATAAGAACTCAGACGCATCATGAAGACCTTCTATATGAGGGAAATCAGACACGAGGAACTAGCAGGGTGCTGAAAAAATGGATATTGGATCACGAAGTCTATCTGTTAACCTCTGGTTGCCTTTATGAAGCCGGCTGAATTTCATTTTTCTTTTAGTTTAGATGTCACTCTCAGGAGCTTTTCCT
>NZ_VTOW01000021.1 GCF_012184425.1 Candidatus Manganitrophus noduliformans | reverse complement strand
TTGGATCTCATCCCGAGAGTGGGAGAAAGGAGTCAAGGACATGAGTAAGGATCAAAAGATCATCAAGACGAAGGTGGGATTACTGGAGCTGGCCAAGCAGTTAGGGAATGTCTCACAGGCCTGTAAGATCATGGGGTACAGTCGCGATAGCTTCTATCGGTTCAAAGACCTCTATGAAGCAGGAGGAGAGGCCGCCCTCATGGAGATCTCCCGACAGAAGCCGATTTTGAAGAACCGGATTTCTGCCCACATTGAGTCTGCCGTCGTTGCCCTGGCGATTGAGCAGCCCTCCTGGGGACAGGTGCGCGTGGCCAACGAGTTGAGCAAACGGGCAATAAGCATCTCGCCGGCGGGAGTCCGTTGCGTGTGGCTGCGACATGATCTGCAGACACTCTCAAAGCGGCTGGTTGCTCTGGAAGCAAAGATGGCCCAGGAAGGGGGTGTGCTCACCGAAGCGCAGGTGATCGCACTGGAGAGAGCCAAGAAGGAGAAAGAAGCCCACGGAGAGTTTGAGAGCGAGTGCCCCGGCTACTGCGGGGCGCAGGACACTTTCTATGTTGGGACTTTGAAGGGGGTCGGCCGTATCTATCAGCAGACCTTCATCGATACCTACTCGAAGGTGGCTTTTGCAAAGGTGTATGATCAAAAGACGCCGATCACCGCAGCCGATCTCCTCAACGATCGGGTGCTCCCCTTCTTTGAGCAACATGAGATCCCCTTGAGTCGAGTCCTGACTGATCGAGGCACGGAGTATTGCGGGACGGCCGATCGGCATCCTTATGAACTCTATCTTGCTGTAGAGAATATCGATCACACACGGACCAAAACCAAGAGTCCGCAGACCAACGGAATTTGTGAGCGGCTCAATAAGACCGTACTCAACGAATTCTATCGTGTTGCCTTCCGAAAGAAGCTCTATCGGTCACTCGAAGAGTTACAGGCCGATCTGGATGCATGGTTGAAAGAGTATAACGAGAGCCGTCCCCATCAGGGACGCTGGTGTTATGGAAAGACCCCGATGCAGACATTCATCGACAGTCTGCCTCTGGCCAAGGAGAAGATGCTCGTCGCATAAGACGATCTGACAATCAGGAGAAACCAAACATCCAGGAACCCCAACATAAAATGTCAGATCAAATCTTGGTTTTTACA
>NZ_VTOW01000020.1 GCF_012184425.1 Candidatus Manganitrophus noduliformans | reverse complement strand
CTAGCAGGGTGCTGAAAAAATGGATATTGGATCACGAAGTCTATCTGTTAACCTCTGGTTGCCTTTATGAAGCCGGCTGAATTTCATTTTTCTTTTAGTTTAGATGTCACTCTCAGGAGCTTTTCCTCATGTCGGTTTCAATCGGCTGAGTCTCAACAGGTTATAAGCGGCGGCCGTCAGATGGGCATATTGCTGGGTCCGTGCAATTCCGATAAAGCGGGTCTTCCTCAGCCCTCCTACCGTTTTCATCCACCCGAAGATCTCTTCCACTCGCTTTCTGATTTTCTGACTGATTCGATATCCTTCATGTCGTGTTGTGCGATCATCCAGACCAGGGGTTTTGCGGCCTCGGATGCGAGCGATGTGAGGGGCAATCTCTTCCGACCGCAATTGCGCGATGAAGTCTTTGGTATGGTATCCCTTGTCACCGCCGAGCGTCTTGACCAAAGCTCCCTTCTTTCTCTGTTGCAGGACCATCTTCATTGCTGCTTCTCGCTCCACCGTCCCCGTGGCTTCTTCTACCCGAAGATCGACACACAACCCATGCCGATTCTCCATCAGCGCATGTCCCGACAAGACCAGCTTGGCTTCTTTCCCCAACCCTTTTCGCATCAGCCGAGCCTCTTTATCGGTTGTGCTCTGATGGGTCTGATTGGAGCGGTGCTCCCCGTGGAAATCGATGGTCGGGTTCCCAGGATCATCCGGGGGAGCAGAGGAGCAAGGCGCTCTCTTTTTGGATTTAAAGCTCTTCATGCCGGCCCACGCTTCAATCAGGGTCCCGTCGACGGTGAAGTGCTCATCCGAAAGCAACTTCAAAGCTCTGGCCTTTGCAACCACAGCATCAAAGAACTTGGCCGCCACTTCATGCTCCAGCAGCCGATCCCGATTCTTAGTAAACGTGGTTGCGTCAAAAGAAGCCTCTTCCAGGTTCATGTCCAGAAACCAACGGAAGAGAATATTGTAGTCGAGCATCTCACAGAAGAGTCGATCCGAGCGAACCGAATACAGCGCAATGAGCAACTGGCCTTTAAGCAATCTCTCAGGAGGAAGAGAAGGTCTTCCCAGAGTGCTATACATCGCATCAAAGACACCCGACATCCCGGCCAACACCTCGTCCGCATACGCTTTGATCGACCGCAAGGGATGATCAGATGGAACCCGCTGATCGCAAGAAAGATAACTAAACAGACCACTTTGAGAATCGTTGATGCCGCGCATGATGCCTCCTCCTTAGATCCTGCGCAAGTATACTCAATCAAACTCAACCTTAAAAGGACTTTTTCAGCACCCTGCTAGT
>NZ_VTOW01000019.1 GCF_012184425.1 Candidatus Manganitrophus noduliformans | reverse complement strand
TGTAATCCCAAAGAGATAATGTCCTATTCTGCCAAAGTAGAAATGTCCTCTTTACTGATAGACTGTCTGCCCGAATTAGGAGGGCAGGATGGTCGGAGAGGACAAGGAGGTGATGAGTACCAAAGAGCTAAGGCGGCTGAGCGTGGTGAGGCAAGCGATGCAGAAGAAGATGACACAGCGGGCCGCTGGGGAGGCGTTGGGATTGTCAGAGAGGCAACTGCGTCGGCTCATCCGGCGCATACGCGCAGAAGGAGAGGCGGGGATTGCGCATCGAGGGCGAGGCAAGCGGTCGAACCGGGGATTGGCAGCGAAGCGCAAGGCAGAGATTCTGCGACTGTACAAGCGGCAGTATGCTGATTTTGGACCGACGCTGGCTGCGGAGAAGCTATTAGAGCGAGATCAGATTGCGGTCAGTGATGAGACGCTACGCCAATGGCTGCTGGCCGAAGGGATCGATCATTTTAGGCGGCGAGCGCGACCGCATCGGGCGTGGCGGCAGAGAAGATCGCATGTGGGAGAGCTGATCCAGATGGACGGGTCGCATCACCTTTGGTTTGAAGATCGGGGGCCGAAATGCGTCTTGATGGCCTACATCGACGATGCGAGCAGTTGCGTGCAGGCGCGATTCTACGAATACGAAGGGACGATCCCGGCGATGGAGAGCTTTAAGAGGTATGTGAAGCGATATGGCCTTCCCCTGGCCGTCTACGCTGACAAGCATACCACCTACAAATCGCCGGCCGAAGCGACCATCAACGAGCAGTTGGAGGATCGAGCGCCCCAGAGTCAGTTTGAGCGTGCGCTCGGTGAGCTTGGGGTGAAGATGATCCATGCGCATTCCCCGCAGGCCAAAGGGCGGGTCGAGCGACTCTTTAAGACCTTCCAAGACCGTCTGGTGAAAGAGATGCGTCTGGCTGGGATCTCAAGCATCGAGGCGGCGAACCGATTTCTTTTGGAGTATCTGCCGATCTACAACCGGCGGTTTTCGGTCAAACCGGCTCAAGAGGCCAATCTACACCGGCCCCGTCCGGGTCTTCGGGTTCTAGATCAAATCTTATGCATCAAGACAGAGCGTACGTTGCGCCGTGACTTTACCGTGGCCCATGACCGAAAGCTCTATCAGATTGAAGATAACCTTCGGGCGCAACGGGTGACCGTCGAAGAGCGGCTGGACGGATCGATGCGGATCACCCATCAGGAGCGGCGGCTTCGGTATCGGCAGATTACCACCCGGCCGCTGAGGGCCCACGAAACACCGAAATCACCCTCGCAGAGGCCCAGGACCAAACCATCACCGCAGCATCCTTGGAAAAAACATCCCTGGCTGCGAAAGAAAAAAGAGCCCTGCGCTTCGTTATCCTAAAACCGGACATTTCTATCTTGGTAGGATTAGGACATTTCTACTTTGGCTTGACA
>NZ_VTOW01000018.1 GCF_012184425.1 Candidatus Manganitrophus noduliformans | reverse complement strand
CATTCATCGACAGTCTGCCTCTGGCCAAGGAGAAGATGCTCGTCGCATAAGACGATCTGACAATCAGGAGAAACCAAACATCCAGGAACCCCAACATAAAATGTCAGATCAAATCTTGGTTTTTACATTTTATGCTAAACACGACTTTTTCAGTGACCTGCTAAAACTGTAGTGTCTCATAAATAACTGGACAACTATTTTTTCTTTTTTCTGCTGCGCGGTAGCGTACAACCCGGCTGAATTTTTTCCAAGGTTTGTCGGCAACGCGAGAGTTTTTCAACGATCGATTCCACCGTGGCGGTCCAAACGAAGGGTTTGGGGTTTTCATTCCAGGCCGCCATGAACTCTCCGATCGCTCTTTCTAAATCTTCCACGCTGATAAATGAGTCGCGGCGAATTCTCTTCCTGGTCAATTCTCCAAACCAGCGTTCGACCAGATTCAACCAACTGGAACTGGTGGGAACAAAATGACAAACAAAGCGCGAGTGCCGCTTCAACCAAGACCGGACTCTGGGATGCTTGTGAGTACCATAGTTGTCCATCACCAAGTGCAAATGAATATCTCCGGGGAATTCTTGGTCCAACCGCGTAAGAAACCTCAAGAACTCCTGGTGTCGATGCCCCTCGTAACACTGCCCAATCACTCGTCCTTGTAAGACTTCCAGGGCGGCAAACAAGGTTGTTGTCCCATTACGTTTGTAGTCATGTGTCATGGTCCCGCAACGGCCCTTCTTCAACGGCAAGCCCGGCTGCGTACGGTCCAACGCCTGAATTTGGCTCTTTTCATCCACGCACAACACCATCGCCTGTTGCGGAGGATTCAGATACAGGCCCACGACATCCGTCAACTTCTCTAAAAACTTGGCATCCCGCGACAGCTTAAATGTCTTCACCCGGTGCGGTTTAAGATTGTGACTCTGCCAGATATTGTTGATGGTGGATTTGCTGACCCCCTGGCTGGCGGCCATCAACCGGCAACTCCACTGAGTCATCCCTTTGGGCTTGGTGCGTAGCGTCGCCTTCACAATCGACTCAATTTTTTCCGTCCCGTAGGTTGGCTTGCGGCCGCGTCCCGGGGCGACCTCCCATAAACTGTCCAGGCCTTCCTCATTAAACCGGCCACGCCACAGCGTGACGGTTTTACGATTGACATTTAGCCGTTGCGCGATGCGATTATCGGATTGCCCTTCGGCCGCAGCTAAAATAGTCCGGCTGTGGAGAGCGACCTGCTGTGGTGTGCCGAAGGCCGACACCCACTGGCGAAGTTGCTGCAGATCTGATTCTTTAAGTTGGAGGGCGGGGGTAGATTTCGGCACCACTCCAGCTTATCCCATTTTTCACTAATTGTCCATTTATTTGTTGGACACTGTCAAGCCAAAGTAGAAATGTCCTAATCCTACCAAGATAGAAATGTCCGGTTTTAGGATAACGAAGCGCAGGGCTCTTTTTTCTTTCGCAGCCAGGGATGTTTTTTCCAAGGATGCTGCGGTGATG
>NZ_VTOW01000017.1 GCF_012184425.1 Candidatus Manganitrophus noduliformans | reverse complement strand
CCAAGAAGAAGATGACGACGATGGGGAAGAGACTTATATGCGGAAAATGAATAATGGAAAAATGGGGATAACTAACTAAAATCATAAGAAAAAGCAGGATATGTTACGTATAGCACCTACTACTAAATAGCAGTAATCATTTAAAACATTGTACATTTCCAAAAGAAACCATTGTATTAATGGCTGCAGATCCTTGACCTCATGGAGCTTAACTGAAGCCGTTGTTCCCCGTTCTCCTTAAAGGCAATGGGAAGATTTAAAGATCAGCAAAATATTCTACCTGACCTGGAGATAACCCATGCATCTAAATGATGAGCTCTTATTTGCTGTTTAATATCAAATTTGCTGGAACCGGGTTCGGGAATTTCGAGAACGAACACTTCCGATTCCTTTTTCATTTTAATAACAGAAGAATGCTCAGAAATGGCAACTTCAATAATCTCTGAACCGGCTAATTTTCGGAATACGCCATCCCAGCGTGATCTAATACATTGACGGAAAAAATGATGGAGTGCAAAGAAAGGAAGAAGCAGAATGCTAAAGGGGCCCAACATCCAAGAGAGAGTAGCAAAAAAAGGCTCACAAGGAATTTTACCGTAGTTAACTTGTGACCTTACTTCTTTACCGTCCAACAACAACCAAAGTGACGAATGCCATAATACTAGCACCAGCCATTCCTTTGGATATTTGGCATTGCGATTAAGTAAAAATTCCAAAAAATCCGGGTCCTCCCATTCCATATGAACCGAGTTCTGACCAAGTCATGATACGCCGATTAAGGATCCTCTCAGTGCCGAGATCGCGCAGGGTAGGAGGCCTCCTCCCTCCGGGTGGATACGCATCTTCTGTACAGTCTACAATTTCTGAATGTATATTCATGTCATTGGCTCTAATTCTGAAAGCATATTTAAGATTTTCAAATGGGGAAAGAAAACAAACGAGCAGGTGTCAATCGGGCCCATAATACCAGAATATAATCTTTGTAATCTTATTCTCATTTATATAGAAGGTTACTTCCGAGGGCTCTCCACCATAAATTAGTGCATCACCTTCTCTTCTCTGAGGCTGGCCTAACACCTCAATAACGCGATCGGCACTCATTCCCACCTCCAAACCATTTAAGAGCTTCCACCGTGGGCTGGTGATGGTGATTAACTCCGGTCTGACTTTTTTCAGTATTTGCTCAGAGGGATCGAGTATTCGGCCATACGACTCCTCGAATTCGAAACCGATGATTTCGAGCCCGTCCCACTTCCATATTTTCGACCCTTGTATATAACCATATTGGCTTGGATCATCTGAATGAATGTCGGTCTCCACCACTTCATTCTTTTCTCCGAGGTTGCGAATCGCAGTCACAGAGTCATCCTGTAGAAAAAGGGGGCCCTTGTAAATGAACTGCTCAATGCGTGCTCTTCTCTCTTCGAGTGTTTCTTGTTGCGGATCTCCCACAAAGGCGAGCTGCTGTGCATGAGTATCCAAGATGGTTTCTATTTGAAGCAGGAGTAAAATAGAACTGATGAAGAGACACGCTTTCACTGTGGGTCTCCTGTTATGAGCTCAATTATACCAAATAACGATATGACGATCTCGGAATAACCTTGATTAGTCAAGTCAGGAGAATAATAGTGGAATGGTATACTTCTTAAAATGAGGATCCAAATTCGTTGTCTACAGAGATTTGAGAGCGTTTTACTCCCCTGGCGTATTTTGTATTCTCCCACAGGCAAGTTCTTCATTATCAATTACATCCATCCTGATTATCCCTCCTTCGGAAAGGAACAGACGGCCAAAATGCTCCAGACCGTCTACTTCTCGGAGCAAACCGGGGAATCCATGTTTTTAGAGGAAGGATTAGTGGCTCTTGAGATAACCGCGGAAGGAACACTCTACGCACTCCGAAATGTGTTCACGCGTACCCCTTGTGAATGATAAAGTAAAGTGGGCCCACTTGGAAGGTTCGCGATAATGTAAAATGGACCCACCCCCATTCAATGATCCTGTATGATCGGTTGGACCGAGATACAGGAGGAAGGAGATGGTGGGAGT
>NZ_VTOW01000016.1 GCF_012184425.1 Candidatus Manganitrophus noduliformans | reverse complement strand
TTCACCTACCTATACGTAACAAAATAGATTGACCAATTAAACGGCTAACGGTCATGATTTCCCTGCTTTTTCTTGAAAAAGGAAAGGGGGAGCAATGACCCAGGTAGAGCCGATCATCAATGAGTCCGTCGAAAGTAAAGCGTCACGCAAGCATCCTGCACAAACCCTGATTGATCACCTCCTGCAGAAGGTCTCCCGTCTGCAGCTTCCCGCCAAGGAATACTTCGAGCGCTACATGCGGCACAAGTGGCGCATGAGCCACAAGCCGGGGACGCTGCGAAGTTCGTATACATCCGTCATGCTCTTTCTCGCCTTTTATGGAGGGTCGGGCAAGAAGGATCTTAAGGAGATTGAACGGATTGACCTTGAAGCCTTCATCGAACATGAGCAGGACAGGGGGATCCGCCTCTCCACGGTACGGACGAGGCTGGCCTGCCTTATTGCTTTTTTGCATTTTCTGATCGAGCAGGATGTTCTCTCTGGGGCGTTTCTTAAACGGGGCATCAAGCTCAAGCTCCCCGACGTCCTCCCTCGGGCGATAAACCCTGCCGATGTGAGAAGACTTTTCTCCGTGATTGACGATATCCGGGACCGGGCCCTTTTCCTTCTGCTTTTACGGACGGGCATGCGGATCGGCGAGGCATTGGGACTTAAGATGACCGATCTGGATATTCAAGACAGAAAGATTCATCTCTTCGAGGGAGAGAAGAACAGCATGGGGAGGGTGGTCTACCTGAGCGATGATGCTCTGTTCGCCATAAAACTCTGGCTCAGACGAAGGCAGAAGAGCAAGCCGTTCGTCTTTTATGGTCAGGGCAATAAAGGCATCTGCTACAGTACGGGCCGCAACCTCTTCGTGAAATATCTGAAGAGGGCCGGGCTCGAGCAGAAAGGCTACACGGTGCATTGTCTTCGCCATACATTCGCCTCCGAGCTTCTGAATGCCGGGATGCGTCTGGAATGTCTCCAGCAGCTGCTGGGTCATCAGGATATTGAGGTGACCCGCCGCTATGCGCGGCTCACTGACAAAACGCGTGAACAAGAATACTTCCGGGCCATGGCCTTGATCGAAAAAGGGGGGATCGATGGAGACTACTGAGTTGATCCACTACCGCAGGGCCTTGAAGCGGAAGAACTACTCCGCTCATACCGTGAAGAACTACATCAGCATCCTCGAACACTTCATCCGAGAGCTCACGGTCCCCCTCTGTGAAGTCACTGCCAAGCAGATCGAACTCTACACGGATCATCTGCTCCGGAAGCGGCGAACACCCAAAACGATCACCTGTCACCTGCAGACGATCCGTCTCTTCTTCGATTATCTCATCAACGAGGTGGGAAGAAGGATGGTGAATCCCGTGACGCGGATCTCGCTGCGCCTGCCAAAGCCCCTGCCCCGGCACCTGAAGGACGCGCAGGTCGGGAGGCTCTTTGCCTTCATCACGGATCTAAGAGACAGGGCCATGTTTATGTTGATGCTCCGCTGCGGTCTTCGGGTCGAAGAGGTTGCTCACCTGACCGTGGATGCGGTAGATTACCAGAGGAGACAGATTTTTGTCTTTAATGGGAAAGGGGGTAAGGACCGGGTCGTCTACATGAGTGAAGACGCTCGCTCTGCTCTTTTAGCATACCTCGAGAAACGATCATCGAAAGTGAAAGGATTATTTCTCGTGCAGAAGGGACCGATGAGGGGAGAACCCCTATCGGTTCGAGGCATCCAGAAGAGGATCGAATACTATGCGCGGAAAAGCAGTCTGGACGTCTCGTGTCATCGGCTTCGCCACACCATGGCCACGCAGCTTCTCAACGCTAATGCCGATCTGGTTACAATCCAGGACCTCCTGGGGCATGGCCAGATTACCACAACCCAGCGCTACTCCCGGATAGCGAACATCAAGGTTCAGCGAGACTACTACAAGGCCATGGAGGTGGTCCTGCAAAGAACCCAGACCCAAGAAGAAGATGACGACGATGGGGAAGAGACTTATATGCGGAAAATGAATAATGGAAAAATGGGGATAACTAACTAAAATCATAAGAAAAAGCAGGATATGTTACGTATAGCACCTACTACTAAA
>NZ_VTOW01000015.1 GCF_012184425.1 Candidatus Manganitrophus noduliformans | reverse complement strand
TGTAAATGATCAAGTAAAAAGGACCCACCGCGATAAAGTAAAATGGACCCACCCCTCTGGGTTATAAGGTTGCTGTTTGGACTGCTTCCTTCATTCTTTTCTGGCTGCTCTTGAAGCGATACGATTCCCCATTCATCAGGAACACCTGGCATCGATGGGTCAGCCGGTCCAGCAGGGCCGCGGTGAGTTTTTCTTCCGCAAAGACCTTGATCCACTCTGAGAACTCTAAATTGGTGGTAATGATTACAGAAGCTCGCTCGTAACGCTGGGCTAAGACCCCGAAGAGCAGCTGTGCCCCTTCCTGGGTCAGAGGAACATATCCGAGTTCATCAATGATCAGTAGCGCCGATTTCTCGATTTGCTTCTCCAATCGCAGGAGTTTTTTCTCGGATCGGGCTTCGATGAGCTGGTGGACGAGCGAGGCGGCGGTGTGATAGCTGACCCGATGTCCTCTTCGGCAAGCCTCAATGCCTAAGGCGATCGCAAGATGCGTCTTTCCCGTGCCGTGGTTCCCCATGAACACGATGTTCTCCCGGTTTTGCAAATAGTCGCATTGGATCAGCTGCAAGACCTTCTGCTTCTTCATGTTCGGCAGTTGTGTGAAGTCGTACTCTGCGATTTCTTTGATCTGGGGGAATCCGGCATGGGCGATTCTCTTCTTCACCGCATTGCTCTCTCGGGTCGTCACTTCCGTCTCCAGCAGCGACAGAAGGAACGCCTCGTACGATTTATTCTCCTTGCCGGCGGCTTGGGCCACCTTCGGGTAATCCCGGGCGACAGTCGGCATCTTAAGCCGCTTTAAATAGCTGTCTAAGAGTGGATCTCGCGCATGGAGTGCTGCATCCTGTCTCATGAGGGGACCTCCATCAGCGCGTTGTATCGCTGAAGGTCCACCGGCGCAACCTGAAGGGAGCAGAGGGCATCGTCCAGATTCAGAGAACAGGCCTGCGGGAGGAAGGGACGCTCGGAGTGCTTTAGAAGTAGCATCTGTACTTCGTCGGCTCCCAGACATTTAAGTTCCTCCGCTTGCTTCAAGGCGACTGCAATCTGATCGGTCGTGTATTTCTCATGCAGAAGAAGGATCCGGATGTACTCTCGGTCTCCTTTGGTGCTTTTCTCCTGTAATTGACGCCGGGCGCGCTCGAAGATCTCAGGAAGGGGCCACCCTAAAAATGCCTTGCCGTGACGAAGCAGCGCTGGGCGTCGCTGAAGCAGCGGAACGTAATGCGTGGGGTCGAGGAGGTCCTGATTCTGGCCGTAGCTCCTCTCATGGGTGGCGATGACCTCCCCCTGGCAGAGGATCTCAATCCGCTCAGGATACGCGAGCACACTGACGCTTTGATGGGCATAGGCGACCGGAACCGAATAGCGGTTGGTCCCCACCCGCACCTCCGAGTACCGCCCTACCGTGCAGTGTTGTCTGCGGCAGCAAGCATAATCGATGGCAGGCAGCGGCGCTAGATGGGCGCGCTCGGCTTCGAATCGATTTAAAACCCGCTCTCCTTGGTAGATCCGCTCACCATCCCGCTCGCACCATTTCTCTAAATGGAGGTTGAGCTCATCGAGGGAAGCCACTTCCGGAATCGGAACCAAGGCGTTCCTCCTGACACAGCCGACCAGCCCTTCCACATGGCCTTTCTCGTTCCCTTTGCCCGGGTTGCAGAAGTTCCCTTCGAACAGATAGTGTGATCGCAATGCAATAAAGTCCGGGTGCTCGATCCGCTGGTGTCCTCGGAAGACCTTCTTCACCAGGGTTTTGGGATTATCGAAGGTGACTTGCTTCGGAACCCCGCCGGTGGATCGAAAGGCCCGGACCAGCCCGTCGAAGAGGGCCTCCTGCCGCTCGGTCCGGTAGGCCCGGACAAACCGGCGGGTGGAGTAGCAGAGCTGATAACAAAACAGGTGAACGGTCGCCTGCCGGCCCGCCAAATAAATCTGGGCTTCTCCGAAATCAACCTGGGCTTCCGATCCGATTCCATGCGCGATCGGGACAAAGACCGAATCCATCTTCGGCCGCCTCAGCCGCACATAGCGCCTGATGTTCGATTCACATCCGGTAAAGCCTTGCTCCTCCACCAATCGTACAAAAATGCGATGCGCCGTGTGTCGCTGCTTGATCGGCCGGCTCTCATCTTCCTGAAGCCACTGCTCGATGATCGAAACATACGACCCGATCACCGGCAAACGATAAGGCCGCCTGCGGCGATAAACCGCAACGCCGCTCTCTTTTAACGCCTGACGCACCACCCGACGGCTGTGCCCCAACTCCCGGGCAATCCGCCGGATCGGCTTCTTCTCAACATAGTAGGCCCTTCGTATCCGCTCTTTCTCTTCCACTCCCACCATCTCCTTCCTCCTGTATCTCGGTCCAACCGATCATACAGGATCATTGAATGGGGGTGGGTCCATTTTACATTATCGCGAACCTTCCAAGTGGGCCCACTTTACTTTATCATTCACAA
>NZ_VTOW01000014.1 GCF_012184425.1 Candidatus Manganitrophus noduliformans | reverse complement strand
CTTACAGGCCTGTGAGACATTCCCTAACTGCTTGGCCAGCTCCAGTAATCCCACCTTCGTCTTGATGATCTTTTGATCCTTACTCATGTCCTTGACTCCTTTCTCCCACTCTCGGGATGAGATCCAAAGACCTTACCATATTGTCAGATTAAATCGTAGTACTTGCACCTGAACTACCATTCGATCGTCGCAACGATCCCCGCCACTGTCCGCCCCACCAGTGGCACAACTTTAATATCGGTATAGGGGGTTGTAAATATCAACTGTCCGACGATACCCAAAAGCGCTCCCACGAGGACATCTTCAGTCCGATGTGCGCCGTTCTCGACTCTTCCGTATCCGGTAAATATAGCAGCAGAATAAGCCGGGAGGCCATACATCCAGCCGTACCGCTTCTGGAGAAATGCAGCTGCTGAAAAAGCTGAAGCGGTATGGCCTGACGGAAAAGTATGTGGGCTTCCATCGGGTCTGTCGCGGTCGACGGTGTACTTTAATGCATAGGTAACCGTAATAGAGGATGCAAAACCCTTGGAGAGCTGCAGAAAACCTTCATTGTCATAACGGGCTAACGCGATAGCGGCGGCGGTGACCGGAAGGATGATTTGAGTGACATCTTCTTCCTGAGGTCTTGCAAAGCAGGTAGATTCCAAAACATCGGAAAAGATCACAATGACAAAAAAAAATATGAGACACCGCAGGAAACAAGAACCCGGTTTTGCAATCATGCAGCCTTCCCCAATTAATTTCTGAAAAGTATACAGTTAGGTGCCCTGGGCGTCAAACCAGGTTAGGGATGGAGGATTTTAGACGATCTCCTTTTACTGCCCCTGCCGGAAAGCCCCGTGCTTTGTATGGGGATGAATGGCAGCCCGGAGCGAAGCGGATGCAATCGGTTTAGGTTTTATGTTTCAGAAGCCCCGCCCTTTGGGCGGGGTTCTTCACTATTAACAAATATTGTATCCGATCTCTTTTATATGACACGTAAACGGGATAGAAACCGAGGGAGGGCGTGCCGCGGGAGCGGCAATTCTCCGATAATAACGGAGGAGGATGGGGTCCCATCCTCCTCGGCATTGACCGGCAGTCCGGGTTGCCACTGACGAAGGGGCCTCATTGGTTCGATGGAGCCATCTGCTTCTTCATTTGTGGAACTCGAAGAGTGGCATTAAGAACAGGCACTCCCTGCTCCAGTGTGCAGACCTCTGGGATGATCCGCTCCAGCTCACTCTTATTCCCGATCGTTCTGGGCGGAGGAGTGTGGGCCGACTTCAGAGCCCAAGCAAGGTTGAGATAGAAAAACGCAAACAACACGATTGTCCCAAAACCAAAATATAAATCGAACATAGGATTCTCCTTTAGAGTATGGTTTTTTATTCTGTATCTGGATTCGATCCAATTAGAATTTCTCTAAACACGCTTCCGTATAAAGCAAGGGGAGTGCCAAAATGCGAAAAAATAAAAATATAAGCTGATCTGATTGAAATCGTTAACAAAAGGACCATACACTTATATGTGTGTGGAAAAGTTCCATTAGAGCATTTGGGTGGAATCGCCATCAAACGGGCGGATTGCCCCATTCACAGGAATGTTGTGTGCGTCGATACTGCCTAAAATTCATCCGTCGAGGAGGAATTTTAGGCGGCTGAGCCATTTATTGATGCAAGGGGTGCGGGCCGTCCAGATGGACTGGTAAATCTTTCTGTGAAAGAATCAAGGCGGTTCCGTGCCGGTTCCGCTCAGATGTGGACCGGAGTTCTATTGGGAAGAAGAGGGCTCAAGTTTATATTTATCCATCCGGTATCGGAGCGTATCGCGGGTCAGTCCCAGGAGCTTCGCTGCCTGTGTGACATTCCAGGAGGTCTGCTCAAGAGCCTGAAGGACAAAGTCGCGCTCCACCTTTTCCAACGAAATGCCCTGGAGAGGAAGGGGGAAACGGTCCATATTCTCCTTTTGCCGGTCGACCTGATTCATTTTGATAAGACCGGTAAGGAGCGAGAGCTGCTCCGGTGCGATAACGCTGTCACGGGAGAGGAGGACAGTCTGTTCAATCATGTTCCGAAGTTCTCTGACGTTGCCGGGCCAGGAATAATTGAGAAGCACTTTTTCGGCTTCGGGGCTAAAGCGCATTCCTTGTTTCCCGTAGCGCCGCGATTGATCGTTAAAAAATGCTCTGCAAGAAGCAGGATGTCATTTCCGCGGCTGCGGAGGGGAGGAAGCTCCAGGTTGATAATCCGAAGGCGAAAAAAAAGGTCGGAGCGGAATCGTCCTTGGCGGACGGCTTCTTCCAGTGATTGGTTTGTCGCGGTGACGATGCGGACGTCGACCTTCTGTTCTCGAATATTCCCGATGCGGCGGATCACTTTGTCTTCAAACGTTTTTAGCAATTTTTTAGCTTGGAGGGAAATTTCAATTTCCCAATCTGGGTTTAACTCGATAAGTAGGGCAAAACTTCCACAGCAGTATTCATCCTGCTTTAGAATCTCTTTTTAAGAGTAAAACAACATCAAAGCCCAAGCCGATGGTGGAGTAGGCTTGAGGATCGAGATCGATCAATAAAACTTTTTTTCCTTTTTGGGAGAACGCCATAGCAAGATTGACGGAGGTCGTTGTTTGGCCGGGTTCCTCCTTTTTGATTGATGATCGCGATGGTTTGAGCAGGCATAGGTGTGGGTTCACTTTACCATTTTTCTTTGAATTCGCGAATAACCTCTTCCGGCGAAAGGCTGAGGTAGATTTGGGTGGTGCCGAGATGGTCGTGCCCTAGAAGACGTTGTAGAAAGGGAAGCGAAAATCCCTTTTTGAACTGCGGTCACGGCAAAGTATGCCGACGCACATGAGGCATCACCGGACGCGATATATGGGCGCGGTTGGCGACTCTTTTAACCAAGCGCTGGATAGTATGATTACCCATCCCAAACGTTTCATAAAGAGCGAAGTGTCCCTCGATGAGCGGTTGGACGCGAGAAGAGAGAGATGATGCGGCGTTTGGTTTGGGACCCATACGGTCCGCCTTTTTCCGTAGACCATGAGATAATGATTCTGCCGATCGATATTTTCTTTTTTGAGGTTGGCCAGTTCATTGACTTTCAAACCCGTATGAAGAAGTGTCCAGACGACGAGCTTCTCTTCATGGGTCTGGCACGCATTGGCCAAACGGTTTGCTTCGTCCTGTGTAAGCGGTTCGCGTTTGTATTGGTAAGACATTGGTTAAGAAAGTTTACCGGTTATTTTTTATGGCGTCTGCTTGAACTTCTCTATAAACCGCCCGTCTGATGAAATTCATCCTGCTTTCTTCTTTCCGCCTTTTTGGGAAAAGGTAACTTACCGGCATGAAGCCGTTTCCCTGATGCAATCGTTCCAAAGCGCCCTGCATAGAAGATACAGAAAACCCTTAGAGAAGTGATCCCCACGGAAAATTCTTTTCCGCAGTACAAACATTTATTATCCGCGACAGATGAAAACGCATCGCGATTACAGCCCGGGTAGCAGGGCCCCCGAACAGCGGTCTTGAAGAATTCAATGCCAACAGCATTTTCATAGAGAGACTGATAATTCCGGAAAAAATGATCGGTAAGCACCCACTTGAGGCCGAAGTACTCCACTTCCAGTTTGGGGTGAAGCTGGAATGGACGCAGTTTCGTAACCCGACTATCCGGCTCGCTTTACCTTGCTGGTGGCCGTCGCCCTGCTCTTGGGCCTGCGCTGGGGGAAGCTCTCCCAAAAAGCATCCGAAGATGCGCCTCATCTGCAAGAGAAAAAGCTCTAGCAGGTCACTGAAAAAGTCCTTCGCGACGCGGTTTTGATTTGGTATACTCGCGCGCAGTCATTCACGAGGGAGGACCGATGCGAGGGATCAACGATTCTCAGAACATGATGTTCAGCTACTTTTCTGCGGAGCAGCGGGTTCCGGCCCATCATCCCCTTCGAGCGATCAAAGACGATGCCGATAAAGTTCTGGCGGTGCTCTCTCCCACTTTCGACGCGATGTACAGCCGAGTTGTTGATCGCCCTGTACTCGGTTCGATCCGAGACACTGTTCTGCGAGATGCTCGACTACATACAACATTCTCTTCCGCTGGTTTCTGGACATGAACCTGGAAGAGCCCTCGATGGATGCCACAACCTTCACCAAGAATCGGGATCGGCTGCTGGAACACGAAGTGGCCCTGAAGTTCTTTGAGCAGGTTGTGCGCTTGGCCCGCAAAGCCGGGCTTCTCTCCGACGAGCATTTCACGGTAGACGGCAGCCTGATTGAAGCGTGGGCATCCTTGAAGAGTTTTCGACCCAAAGGAGAAGATTCCTCGGATCGCCCGACGACGGATGATGATCCGGGCAACCCCACGGTGAACTTCCGGGGAGAGAAGCGCTCGAATGCGACCCACGTCTCGACCACCGACCCGGAGGCACGATTGATGCGAAAAGGCCCTGGCAAAGAGTCCAAGCTCAGCTACAACGCCCACGCGTTGATGGAGAACCGAAACGGTCTGCTGATCGACCTGCACGTCAGCGAGGCTACCGGGACGGCGGAGCGGGAGGCGGCCGAAGAGATGCTTCGCCGCCAGAGGCGAAAGCGGGTTAGGCCCAAGACCTTGGGAGCGGACAAAGGATACGATACGCGCGACTTTGTCGCCCTGCTCCGACGCCGTAAGATTACCCCGCATGTGGCCGCCAACGAAGAGCGCAGAGGCGGCTCGGCCATCGATGGTCGGACCACTCGGCATGCAGGATATGCGATCAGCCAGAGAATCCGAAAGCGGGTGGAGGAGATCTTTGGGTGGCTCAAGAGCATCGGGGGTTTTCGCAGGACCCGCTTTAGAGGCCGAGAGCGAACGCAACTGCAGGGCTGGCTGGTCGGCGCGGCTTACAACTTGTTGCGAATGGCCAATCTGAAGCGGTCGGTTGCGGCGGCTGTATAGCCCAGCAATGGTTCCAGGCAAAGTGGATGGCTCGATGAGCCTTCGCAAACCGAAAACAAGATGAAGAGAATTCAACATGGGCCTCTGAGCCGGAGAAAATTGATCTTCAAGAAAGAAATTTTATGTGCAAGTACTACGATTTAATCTGACAATATGGTAAGGTCTTTGGATCTCATCCCGAGAGTGGGAGAAAGGAGTCAAGGACATGAGTAAGGATCAAAAGATCATCAAGACGAAGGTGGGATTACTGGAGCTGGCCAAGCAGTTAGGGAATGTCTCACAGGCCTGTAAG
>NZ_VTOW01000013.1 GCF_012184425.1 Candidatus Manganitrophus noduliformans | reverse complement strand
CTTACAGGCCTGTGAGACATTCCCTAACTGCTTGGCCAGCTCCAGTAATCCCACCTTCGTCTTGATGATCTTTTGATCCTTACTCATGTCCTTGACTCCTTTCTCCCACTCTCGGGATGAGATCCAAGGACCTTACCATATTGTCAGATTAAATCGTAGTACTTGCACATCATTTCATGCTCCCGTTCCCGTTCCTGCTCTTTCAGGGCGAGGCGCTCCTCGACCTGATCGCGGACCCGATCCCCCATCTCCTGCGGGCTCAGTTGCAGCCGCTTTTGGTCGCGCTCCCGGACCTGCTCCTGCAGGGCGGCGGTCACCATCTTCCTCGCCTCTTTGTCGGAAGCCCCTTGGGTCATCGTCCTGTTCATCGCCCGGAGCGTTTCGGAGAGGCAAGCCCCCTTGCAGTTATTCTGAAGAGCCGCACGAATCATCTCCCGGATCTGTTCGCCTTCCCCCTTTTGTTGGAGATAGGCTCTGAGCTGGGGATCGAGCGCATCCACCTCCTGTTGGGAGAGCCGGGTCTGATCGCGGATCTGATCCTTCAATTGAAGAAGGTCTCGGTCCTGGTCTTTTTCTTGAATTTGTGCCCGGCCTGTTGCGGAGAGGCCCAACCCAAAAACCAAGAACAGGACGAGTATCGAATAAATTCTGTCGATCGGTTTCATATGACACCTCTCAGTTGTGATGTGCCCATTTAGCGGCGCCTCGCGCCGCTCCAAACAGGAAAGCCCTCCTCGTTTCGGAGCGTCAGCGTCTCCTCTCCCTTTTTCACCTCCCGGGCGATGAGGGCCGGTTTCCCGTCAAAGGTGATCCTCGATCCTTTGACCTCCACCTGATCCTGCGGTCCGATATCGATGTCCTGGTTCTCGATAAACCATCCCGGTCCCAGGTGGACGGGGATCGTTTCCTTGTCCGTTTTCACCGTCAAATGGACGCCGTAAGACATCCCTTTCATCGGGGTGATCTGCTCCACGCCGACCACCTCTCCACGGATCGTTTCGACGGTGGCCGGGTCATACATCTTGCTGTAATTTGTGCCGGGCCCCCAGCCGCCGCTCCCTTTCGACATCCCTTTCCTCGCAAAAGACTCGGCGGCAAGGAAAAGGGTGACCACGGAGATCGCAACCAAAAATATTCTGATCCTTTTCATTTTCTCCTCCATCTATGGTTGAGACGAACGCTTCTTCAGACCGCGCTCGTATCCAACGTTCCAGTGGGACACTTCTCATTCTGAGTGATTCTTAAGAAAACAAACAATGCCCCGAAAGGAGTGTTTACAGTCAATGCGTGAGGAGAGCGAGCGGCGTGTGCTCTCAAGAAGCTGGAATCCCCCTTTCGGGGCATTGTTTTCACTTTGCACTTAAGAGAGACTGAACGAAAGGCTCAGTCAAACTCGATGGCGGAACCGATGAAACCCTCTTCTTTGATTCTCGCAGTCGTCGCGGTTCTTCTTATTATCGGAATCTTTTACTTCCGAACGGAAGAGGCTCCTTTCTCTTACTCATTTGAGCACCCCTTCCAGAGGTGTTAATAACACTCCTTTTGAGGGGTTGTCCCGGCGAGTCAACCGTGTACAAAATAGGGTCAAGGTAAGAGGAAATCTTAACAAGATCATTGAGGGAGGGCCGGCATCATGAAAGGATCCGGTTTATTAAAGTCGAATCGAAAATCAAGGAAAACGGTCGTTCCGAGGGAAGATACAATCCGGTCGGGCGCCTGTCCGAAGTGTCAGGGAATGATGGTGGCGGATTGGGTCTTTACAGAAGAGGGAGAAATCGCCATGGCGCGCTGCATCCGTTGCGGCGAGATGATCGATTCGGTTGTTCTCTTCAACCGAAGTGACTCTCGGACCGTCTCTTCTTCAGATGATGACGGAATAAAAAAGTCGCGGAGATTCTCCACAGGTCCAGCGAAGATCCGCGCCGCGTGATCCGCGGCCGGCTTCTGATCCTCGGCGCGGTTTATTGGCTTGTCTCTGTGTCCCAGACCCGAGGCGAACCACATCGGCAACAGCCTTAAATGCGAATGAAGATTTATTCCACCTTATTTTATTTATTCTTTTTTTTCATCATTGCTTCCTCTGCTTGGGCGATCAAGCCCCGCCCTCCGCTTCAGCTCTCCCTCCATCAGGCCGATGTTTCGGAAGAAGTTTCCAAGGTTACTCTGATCGCAACGGCCAATCTTGATATTCGCCGCGTCGAACTACGAGTAAAACTCTCTTCCGGTTTATCTTTGATGAAGGGGGAGGAAAAATGGGAAGGACCGCTCAAGAAAGGGGAGGCACAGAAAATGGAACTCATCATTCAGCATCCCGGACATGCGCCACGCGAAGTCGCCGGAGAGGGAATCATCCATCTGGATGAAGGGGGTGTGTTTATTCAGAAAGTAACCATCACTCTCAGCGGGGAGGCCCCATAATCTCCGATCGGTCTCGTTACACAATCTTCAAGCGTCGATATTTCATGACCTATTGAAGCTCCCCGCAGCAAGCTGCGAGGAATGTGCACACAGGAATGAAGCGCGAAGCGCCTCTGCTCACATCGTGAGTGAAAGCGAACCATGCGACGCGCGTGCGTGTTCAATGGCGGCCATGCAGTATCAAACGGCGCGGCACCCTCATCGTCTGATAGTTTGCCAGCAAGGCTACAGTTAGGCCGATGATCAGATTACTCCAGAAAATGGGTCGAATTTCGGAGTAGCCCATCAGATACGGGGCAAAGATCAGCCATATTCCCAGAACGGAAACAATCGTACTCACGTTCCAGTTCTCAGTCTTTATCGCTTCCCAAAAAGAAAATGCTCCGATCAGAATGCCGACGATTACACTATTCCAAAATGCGGGACGCGATCCGTTGTATCCGAATGTGGTCTGCGCAGATAATGTAAACGGGACAATCAAGAGTAAAAGGCCAAGGATGCCGTTTGCCCAGCTGATCCATTTTATCTTCATTTTTCCTCCTATCTGAGCGATGGGTAAAGCGCTCATCGATTCGAATGTTTAATGCTTCGAGAGACGGCGCCGGAAGGGTCTCTCAGAGAGTATACAATTTGCCTGTTTCCTTCTCCGCCTCTTGAAGGGCTTCGATCTGAGTGAGGCAAGGGACGCAATAGCGTGCGAACGGTTCCACCTTCAGACGCTCGACAGGGACCTCCTCGCCGCAACGCTCGCAGACACCATAGGTTCCGGCTTCCAGTCTGCGAAAGGCGTCGGCGATTTCTTTATAGGTTTTGTATCGCATCTCCAGGAGCCGTTGGTCGATCCCCTCGCTCAACTCAAATGCGGCCCAGTCCCCCGTATCCATCGCAATATCGATCCGGCGGGGGTCGAGCTCTTGCCCGAGCTGCTTTTCGATATCTGTGACGACCTTTTCACGCGTTTGATGGAGGATCTGCTGCAATGTCTCCTGCCGTCGGGTGGATCGTTTCTTTTTCATGTTTTCCTCCCTTGTTGCTTGAACAACGTTAACACCCACTTGTCCGATACGACCTCATGCCGGAGAATGTAAAGCGCTCCGTCATCCCCCTCGACTTTGAAGTAGCGATGATCCGGCGCAAGCCATCGGTCAAGCACCTCCACCACCTCAATCCGACGGTCCCCCATGAAGAAAGCAGTCGGCGTCTCTTCCCCCTGATCGTCTAAGTAGCATTTCACTGAAATCTCCATCTCTTCGGTCTCAGTTCCATATCCGCTTACTTTTACTTTAGGATTCTTACCCAGTCGAATCAACACCCCAAAAGGGGGCTGGACAGCCCGGCCCGGATCATGATTCTATTTTAAAGATGAAACCAATCTCCAGAATGTTCTAAGCCAGGAGGTTATGATGAGACCCAGTTTATGAGGATGATCTTTTCTTAAAATGGAGGAGAAAATGGCCCTTCCCAAACAGTTAGAAGAGGCGGCCACGCGCCTCGAAGAGGCGACATGGCGGATCGACCAAGCGCGAAACAAGCCTTTGTCGCTGGAGAGCCTTCAGGAATGGTTGAACGCGCTGACCGATTTCTCTCTGGCTCAATCTGAGATCCATCAGCTCAATAACGAATCGATTCATGAGAAGCTTCATGAGCTGGCGGGGCAAGTGCATCTAAAATTCAGATCGACCGGTCCGCAGAAATAGCCGACCGTCCTCGTGACCTCTACAGTCCGGTCGATTGTTCAGAGCAACTCAAGGAATTAATACAAAGATCTTCTCGATCAACAAGAGAAGGTAGCTTTTGTGGCGATCCGTGCCGTGGGGCTCCAGCGGAATCGATCTAATCCGATAGGAACTCTCCCGGTACAGTAAGTTCCTGCTGACGACGGTCTGAGGGATGATGGTGAGATCCTTCCCTCGGAGATCGGACCTTTGCTTATATTCCGACAGAAGGTCAAAGAGGATCTCACGCAGACGCGCGTTCTTTAACGACCCGGATGAAAGATCTTTCTCTTCCGAGGTATCAAGAACCCTTTGGGCCGCTTCATTAAGATATAGAATCCGCCCGTCTTGATCCGAAATCAAAACGCCTGGCTCAGTCTTCCGATTGGAGAATACCTTCACCCGACCCATCCGGATCGGTGAGAAGGGTCGAGCGTTTTTCTTCGTTGGCTTCAAAGCGGTTCGAGAGGGATGTAAAATCGTTCTGCCCATTTGTCTTCTCCTCAGAATAGAATGCCGAATAGATCCGATTGTGGATTAGATCAAAGGAGAGGGCAATCCCCCGAAAGGGGCATCCTTAAAATCGATCATCCTTCCCCCCCCCAAGTTCGGTTCGGGTCATTCACGTCTCTGATAAACACCCCCTTTGGGGGATTGTCTCTCCATTTTGAATCGCTTAAAAATAGAAATTAGTTCACACCATCCCTCCGATATTCCAGCAGGGGCCTCTCTCGTCAAGGCGCCCGGAAAGAAAGCGATTGGTATTCCGGAAGGACGGACGACGCAGAGGAGGGGAGTTGTCTTTTCGATCCATTTGGAGAAGACATTCTCCTCCTCCTAAGAGGGGAAGCAGCTAGAAAATCTTATCCGGAAGTTGATGTTTCTAAACCATATTGCTGATTTTATAGCGTTCTTGTAGGTCATACCCACCTAACCCGGAGAGAAAAAATGATACAGGCCACCCACGGATCGACCCGTTGTGGAATCGTCTTGGCCGCAGGGGAAGGGATGCGCCTTCGCCCCTTCATCCTTCGGTTGAAGGGAAAGCCGCTTCCCAAGCAGTATGTCAATTTCGTTGGAAGCCGCTCGATGTTGGAGCAGACCTTTCACCGCGCGGAGAAGATGATCCCCTCGGACCGGCTCTTCACCGTCGTCAGCCGCGATCATCTTGCCCATTCCGAAGTCCGCCGCCAGATCGCCGGCCGTCCCAAGGGGACGGTGGTGCTCCAGCCGGAAAATAAAGAGACCGGACCGGGGCTTCTCCTTCCGCTGATGCATGCCTATAAGCATCATCCCGAAGCCGTTGTGGTGATCTTCCCGTCCGATCACTATATTCTCGAAGAAGATCTCTTCATGGGGCATGTGGAGCTCGCCTGCCGACAGGTGGAGCGCGATCCGAGTCGTGTTGTTCTGTTGGGGGTAGAGCCGGAGGGGCCGGAGTCGGAGTATGGATACATTCTGCCGTCAGAAAGGCAACACCCCGAATTCTCCAATCCCGCTCACCCCGTCTCTCACTTTATCGAAAAGCCTCACCCCTCCGTCGCCCAGGGGCTGATCGGAGAGGGCGGGGTGTGGAACACGATGGTCATGGTCTTCAAAGCTAAAACATTGATCGATCTGGTCCGTCGCGCAGCGCCCAAACTTCATCACGCCTTTCACCGGATTTGGCGGGCGATCGGGACCGCCAAAGAAACGGCGGTGATTAAAGAGGTCTACCGGAAGATCGAATCGATCAATTTTTCCAAGGAGCTGCTGCAGCTCTTTCCATCGCAGGCCCCCTCCTCTCTCTGGGTGCTTCCGGTGCGAGGGGTCACATGGAGCGACTGGGGCTCCGAGCAGCGAATCAGGAGCGTTCTGGAAAGGAGAGGTCTTCTCGGTCAGCTTTCGGCCTTTCCGGACCCGATGCCTCTGGAAGCTGTGGGATTAAGCGGGGGCTGAAAACATAAGGTGACTTTTATGGACATAGAATTGTTTGTTCGGAAACTGCAAGAGGCCGTCGGAGGAAGACCGGATATCGATCGGAGCCGGACGGAGCAGATCGTTGGCGCCGTCTTCTCGGCACTCTCCGCAGGTTTAACATCCAGTGAGGCGGACCGGTTGATTTCGATGCTTCCCACTCCATTGAAGAAACTTTGGTATTGGAGGGCCGTTCCCCAGTCGGTTTTGTCGGAGGTGTGGAAAGAGCAAGGGGTTATGAAGCTCTCAAGGAGACAGTTTTTAACGCTGATTCAAATGGAAGGGGATTTGGCATCGACCGAGGAGGCGGAAGCGACCTCGCGCTGCGTCATCCATCTTCTGCAGGAAGCGGTCGGCTCCGGCGACATACAAGACGCGCCGGGGCCGATGCCGTCGCAATCAAGAGAGTGGATACCGGCCGCTTAATGGTTCAGTCTTGTTGCGCACGCACGGGGGATCGGCTGACATGTCGAAACGGAGGATCAATGAGTGGGCGGCAGAAGAGGGAACCCCCACCCCATTCGGCGTGAGCTGGATCGAGGAGGGAGGCTCCTACAACTTCGCCCTCTACACGAAGCATGCGACCGGGGTGACACTGCTTCTTTATTCCAAGACCGACTTGGTACATCCTGTCTATCAATATCGGCTCGATCCGCTGAAGAACAAGTCGGGACGGGTCTGGCACTGCCGGATTGCCGAGAAGATTCTGGCGGGGGCGACCTACTACGGCTACTCGGTGGACGGTCCCTTTAAGCCGGCCGAAGGTCACCGCTTCGACTCTCATAAGATTCTTCTGGATCCCTATGCCCGGGCGGTGTTTTTCCCTCCCGACTTCAGCCGTGAAGCCGCGCGCCATCCCGCCTCCAATGCCGGGCGGGCGCCGCTCGGTTTTCTTCCGGCCTGCCGGATTCCGTTCGATTGGGGGGAAGACCGGCGGCCGGTTCACACCTCCGACACGGTGATCTATGAGTTGCATGTCAGAGGATTCACGATGCGGTCGAACTCGCGTGTCTCTCCAGAGGTCCGAGGAACCTACACCGGTCTGATTGAAAAAATCCCTTATCTCAAAGAGCTGGGTATCACGGCCGTGGAGTTGATGCCGGTCCACCAATACGACCCGCAGGAAGGAAACTACTGGGGCTATATGCCGCTCAACTTCTTCTCCCCGCACCATGCCTATGCGAGCGGAGACGGGATGTGCGGGCAGATCAATGAATTTCGGGAGATGGTGAAGGCGTTTCATGCCGCCGGAATCGAGGTGATCCTCGACGTCGTCTACAACCACACCACCGAGATGGACGAAAGCGGGCCGAATTACAGCTACCGGGGAATCGACAACACCACTTATTATTTGCTGGAGGCGGATCGATCGCGCTATCGCAACGATTCCGGCACCGGCAACGTGCTGCATTGCGCCAACCGCACCGTCCGCAAGATGATCCTCGACAGCATGCGCTACTGGGTGAAGGAGATGCATATCGACGGGTTCCGGTTCGACCTCGCCTCGCTCTTTACCCGCAACAGCGACGGGAGCGTCAACCTCGACGATCCGCCGATCATTTTCGAGATCACCACCGATCCGCTCTTTGTCAATATCCGATTGATCGCCGAGGTCTGGGATATGTCGAGTTACCAGCTGGGCCGAAGCTTCCCGGGGATGACCTGGTTTCAGTGGAACGGAAAATTCCGCGATGATCTTCGTGCTTTTGTGCGGGGCGACCCGGGCAAGATCGACGATCTGATGGCGCGGCTTTATGGAAGCGACGATCTCTTCCTGGATGAAGAATCGTATCACGCCTATCAGAGCGTCAATTTCATTGCCTCCCACGACGGCTTCACCTTCTATGACCTTGTCTCATACGACACCAAACACAATGAGGCCAACGGCCACCGAAACAGCGACGGAACCGATTATAACCTCAGTTGGAATTGCGGCTGGGAGGGCGATCTCGGCGCGCCGGAAGCGGTCCTCGCCCTGCGCCAACGCCAGGTAAAAAATTTCTTCGCCTTGCTCTTTCTTGCCAATGGGACCCCGATGTTTCGCGCCGGCGATGAGTTCCTGCAGACACAAGGGGGGAACAACAACCCCTATAACCAGGACAATGAGACCTCCTGGCTCGACTGGGATCTTCTGCGAAAGAACCGTGAAATCTTCCGCTTCTTCAAAATGATGATCGCTTTCCGCAAGGCTCATCCCACCCTCTGCCGAAGCCGCTTCTGGCGAGATGAGGTTCGCTGGCACGGAGCTGAAGGGGAGGTCGATCGCTCCGAGGGATCGCACGGCCTCGCCTTTTTCTTAAGCGGGGCCTCGGAAGAGGACGACGATCTCTACGTCATGATCAATGGCGGTCCGGATGATCGCACCTTCTTCTTGCAGGAAGGGAAAGCGGAGGAGTGGCGGCGGGTGATCGATACGAGCCTGCCGAGCCCCGACGACTTCATGGAGCCGGGCCGGGAGGAGCGGGTGAAGGAAATGGGCTATTGTGTGAGGGGACGATCGGTCGTGGTTCTGATCCGACCCTAAAAGAGAAAAAAAGCTTATTCGAATCGTTCATGATTTCACCCTTCGGTCGCTGATCAAGCTTCCCCCAAAAGGGGTATGGACCTTTCTTCTACCAAAGAATCATAATTAAAAAAGGAGGATATCATGCAACCTGCTTTCGTAGCTGTGTCGGTTTTCAAGAGCATCGTCTTTTTTATCTCACACAGGAGGTGCGGTCGATGTTGATCGAAAAATTCTACCGAGAAGACGTGATCGCTCTGCGGGAAGATTTGGAGGCGCTGGAGCAGATCCTTGCGTCCGCGCGGCAGGGCGAATGGAAAGGACTACTGGAAGGAACCAGTGAGCTTGAAGAACGCTTGGCGCGGTTTGATTCCTATATCGTAAAGGGGCTCAAACGCGCCCGGCGAATCCTCGACGATATCGAAAACGATGTCAACGCCAGAGGCCTCTCCTCCTTCGGATTGCTTCTGGCGGCCACCGCGTTGAGCCTTCAGAGCGAGGCCCGAGGCCTGGAGGCTTCGCTGATGACGATGGAGAGCCATTCTCCCCGTGAAACAGAGACGGGGAGTGTCGATCGTCTCCTGAACTGGGTCCGGGGGATCATTCTTCCGGTTGTCGGCCGGATCATCGGAAGCGTCTGGAAGATCCTGATCAATATCTTGCCGGCCCACTCCTGGAAGGTAAAGGGGGGAATCGGCGCCGCATTCCCGGGACTGGCGGAGGGAGAGCTCGTCATCGAATTCGGAAAGTCGGATTAAGAGAGATGAACGATCGGATCGATCTACACACGCACAGCACCGTCTCGGACGGGACCTATGCCCCCGCGGAGCTGGTACGGTATGCCAAGGAAAAGGGCTTGCGGGCGATCGCCCTCACCGACCATGACAGTATCGACGGCATCGACGAGGCGCTGGCGGTCGGACGGGAGGTCGGGGTCGAGGTCATTCCTGGCGTCGAGTTGAGCACTGATTTTTCGGAGGGGGCGATGCATCTGCTCGGCCTCTTCATTGATCGGACCGCTCCTTCCTTTCTCCAACGCTTGGCCGTTTTTCAAGCCGCGCGCCGGGAGCGCAACCCGAAGATCATCAAAAAACTCCAGGAGATGGGATTCAAGATCACCGAAGAGGAGGTGACGGCGGCCGCAGGGGGCGGGCAGGCGGGACGTCCTCATTTCGCGCGCGTCTTAATGGAAAAGGGATACGTTCACTCGATTACGGAAGCCTTTGAAAAGTACATCGGGGATGGGGGACCCGCCTACGTCAAGAAATCCCAACCCTCTCCGGAAGAGTGCATCGCGTTGATCCACGAAGCAAAGGGCGTCGCTGTTTTAGCCCATCCGAATACGCTCCGTCTCCCTGATGACAAGCTGAACGGATTGTTCGAACGGCTGGTCAACGCGGGTCTGGATGGGATTGAAGTTTACTACAGCACCCACACACCGGAAGAGACCGTCCGGTATGAACGGCTGGCGGCTGAATGGAATCTCGCGAAGACGGGGGGGTCCGATTTTCACGGCAAACACAAGCCGCAAATCGACCTCGGCGTCGGAAAAGGGACCCTTCGCGTTCCCTCTTCCCTCCTGGAGACGCTTCGCCGAAGAAAAGAGCGCCGGCCCCCTTAATACCTCAGAGGAGAGACCATCATGCCTGATCTGCGTGAAGAGACACTGGGTGCCTATCTGGAATCGCTGTTCGGATCGCCCGTGAAGATCGTCGGCCTGGCGCCGTTGGGAGAGCCGATTCAATCCGGCGCCCTCAAGGGGTACGGCTACGGGGTGCCGATCGATGTCCGGTATGAAGCGGCCGGCCGGCGACGTCGCGCCGTCCTGGAGACGATGAGCCCGGGGCCCTTCGGACATGAAGAGATGGCCGACCGCGCCCAGGCGATGCTTTGGGAGCACGGCGCTTTCAATCGGCTCCCTCGCCACGCTCCCTCGATTGATGTCGGCGGCTTTCAACGGGATGGGAGCCTCCTCTCCTTGGGAAAAGTCGAAGAGCCCTTTCTCCTCATGGAGTATGTAGAGGGCCAGGGATATTTTCAAGACCTGATCCGGCTGCGGGATGGGGGCGCGCTCACGGAACGCGATCTCGCCCGGGCGGAGGCCCTCTGCGATTACCTGGTTGAAATCCATCGTCTCCGCGGACCGGACCCCGGGCTTTATGTCCGGCGGATTCGGGAATTGGTGGGCCACGGAGAATGCATCATGGGCTTGATCGACAGCTATCCCCCACGGCACGGCTTTATCACCGCAGCGCTGCTGGAAGAGATCGAGCGGCGCTGCGTCGCCTGGCGGTGGCGTCTCAAAGGGAGGACGCATCGGCTCCGTCAGGTCCACGGCGATTTTCATCCGTGGAATATCCTCTTTCGGGAGGGGAGCGATTTCACCGTCTTGGACCGCTCTCGCGGCGAATGGGGCGATCCGGCGGACGATGTCTCCTGCCTCACGATGAACTACCTCTTCTTCTCCCTTCAAAGAAGCGGAAGGTTGGAAGGAGATTTTGAAGTGATCTTCCGGCGCTTTTGGCGACGCTATCTGGAGAGAAGCAACGACCGGGAGCTGCTGGAGGTGGTCGCCCCCTTCTTTGTCTTTAGAGGTTTGGTGATGGCGAGCCCCCTCTGGTATCCCAACCTGGCCGAGGAGGTCCGCCGGAAGCTCTTTGCGTTTATGCAAGCGGTGATGGATGCGCCGGTC
This sequence comes from Candidatus Manganitrophus noduliformans, assembly GCF_012184425.1. Lineage (NCBI taxonomy): Bacteria > Pseudomonadati > Nitrospirota > Nitrospiria > Candidatus Troglogloeales > Candidatus Manganitrophaceae > Candidatus Manganitrophus > Candidatus Manganitrophus noduliformans. Next base: position 12,048 of record NZ_VTOW01000013.1, on the reverse strand, counting down.
TTCGATCCGGAGCGGGTCAATGAGTATTGCGGAGAATAGAGCGCAGCCGGCCTTTGCCGTCTGGATCACCGGTCTGCCGTCGTCTGGCAAATCGATGTTGACCTCGGCGCTGATCCGGACGCTTTCCAGGCGGGGAGTTCAGGCGGCGGCGTTGGAATCCGATGCCCTGCGGCGGATCTTGACCCCTCATCCTTGTTATTCCGAAGAGGAACGGGAGGTTTTCTACGGGGCGATGGCTTCTATCGGCCGGCTTCTCACCGAGCAGGGGGTCCCGGTGATCTTCGATGCGACGGCGAACCGCCGTGCGTATCGGGATCGCGCGAGGAGAGAGATTCCCCGCTTCCTGGAGGTCTATGTCGACACCCCCCTGGCGGTCTGCATCGCCCGCGACCCCAAAGGGATTTATCGCAAGGCGCAGAAAGGAACGGCCGCCACCGTTCCGGGCCTCCAGGCGGCGTATGAGCCGCCCCTCTCTCCGGAGATCGTGATCAAGGGAGATCGGGATTCGCCGGAGATCGGGGCGGATCGTATCGTCACCCAGCTGATCGAACGTGGATTCCTTCCGGCGAGGGCGGCATGAACGGTGTTCACATCCAAGAGGCGATGGGTCCCACCGTGGCGGAGGGGGAGATCGGATGTCAACACATTCCAAGCAGATCACCCTCTTCCTGACGGGGGATGTCATGACGGGGAGGGGGGTCGATCAGATTTTGCCTCATCCTAGCGACCCTCATCTCCACGAAGCGTACATGAAATCGGCCGCGGGATATGTCGAACTCGCCGAGGAGGCGAACGGGCCGATTCCGGAACCGGTCGGCTATTCCTACATCTGGGGAGAGGTCCTCGAAATCTTGGGGCGACGGGCGCCCGATGTCAGGATCATCAATTTGGAGACCGCCGTTACGACGAGCGAGACGTGGGAGGAGAAAGGGATCAACTACCGGATGCATCCGGAGAATATCCCCTGCCTCACCGCAGCCCGAATCGACTGCGCGGTTTTGGCCAACAATCATGTATTGGATTGGGGAGAGGCCGGCCTCGTTGAGACGTTGGAGACCCTGAGAAAGACGGACATAAAAACCGCGGGGGCCGGCCGCACCCTCGACGAAGCGCAAGCGCCGGCGATCTTCGAGGTGGCCGGGAGGGGACGGGTGATCGTCTTCGGATTCGGATCGGAGAGCAGCGGTATTCCTTGGACCTGGGCCGCGAAACAAGAGAAGCCGGGGGTCGCTCTGCTGGAAGATCTCTCGGAGAGAACGGTTCGGCAGATCGCCGGGCGGGTACAATCGACGAAACGACCCGGCGACATCGTCGTCGCCTCCATTCACTGGGGAGGGAACTGGGGCTACGACATCCCCCAGGAGCAGATCCGGTTTGCGCATCAACTCATCGATGAGGCCGGTGTCGATGTCATCCACGGGCATTCCTCTCATCACGCCAAAGGGATCGAAGTTCATCGGGAGAAGCCGATCCTCTACGGCTGCGGCGACTTCCTCACCGACTATGAAGGGATTGAAGGATATGAAACGTTCAGGGACGATCTGGCGCTGATTTACCTTGCGACGATCGATCCGTCGTCTGGAAAGCTCGTTCGATTCGAGATGGTCCCTTTTCAGATGAAGCGCTTTCGGCTCCATCGCGCATCGGAGGAAGATGCAAGGTGGTTGGAAAAGATGTTCAATAGAGAGGGTCATCCCTTCGGGACCTGGGTTGAATTGAAAGAAGACCTTTCGCTTGTGCTGCGAATGGGATGAATACGGAACACAAAGGTAAGATCAGGCTGACCTTCCGGCGGAGCATTTAACTCACCCAGACATGTTTTTTCGTTGCCCGATGCTCCCCCAAAAGGGGTGTAGACCGGTTTGTTTCAAATCGATATTCTGAAACAAGAAGGGTGGCAGATCATCACGAATAAACGAGGAGGAGACCCCATGAACAAGGTAACGTTTGTTCGAAAAGTACAAGATGCCCTTGAAAAGCGGATACACCTTGATCGAGACCGGACGGAGCGGATGATCGGCGCCGTTTTCTCCGCCCTTTCTGCGCGTTTGACGCCGGAGGAGGGGGAGCAGTTTATTGCGCAGCTCCCGACGGAGCTGAAAGCGCTCTGGTATCATGAAGTCGCGACCCGGCTGGGTCAGGGAGAGAAGGAGGTCGTGAAGCTTTCAAAAGATCAGTTTCTTGATAAGATTCAAACCGAGGGACATCTGGCGTCGGCGGCGGATGCGGAGTTCATTGCGCGATGCGTCATCCATGTCCTGAAAGAGGCGATCAGCCCCGGAGAAGTTCAAGACGCGGTCGCTCAGCTTCCCTCCGATTTAAAAGCGTGGGTCTTGGCTGCTTGACTCCGAGCGCCAAGGGTCGGACGGCGAGCTTTTCATGGGAAGGTATGAAAATGGATGGAAGGGGAAGAGATTCCCGCCTGGAAACGGAGATCGCTCACGACGGCCGGGAGCATCCGGTCCGAATCCCGGCCGATGGGGTGACCCTTGAAGGGGCGCTGGCGGTCCCGGCCGAGGCGGGTGGGGTGGTGTTGTTCGCCCACGGCAGCGGCAGCAGCCGGCACAGCCCCAGGAATAACTTCGTCGCCCGGGTGTTGCGAAACGCAGGGGTCGGCACACTTCTGTTTGACCTGTTAACCGAAAAAGAAGATCGAATCTATGAGACCCGTTTCGATATCGATCTCTTGACCCGCCGGCTGATTGCGGCCACCCGCTGGTTCACTGAACAGCCTCAGCATCGCGGCCTGGCGGTCGGCTATTTCGGGTCGAGCACCGGCGCGGCCTCGGCCCTTCGGGCGGCCGCCGCGCTCGGCCCGGCCGTCGGCGCGGTGGTTTCGCGCGGGGGACGGCCCGATCTGGCGGGGAGGGCGCTTCCTCATGTTCAGTCTCCCACGTTGCTGATCGTCGGCGGCGACGACCTCCCGGTCATTGATCTGAATCAACAGGCCTATGATCAGATGAAGGCGGAAAGGGGATTGAAGATTATTCCGGGCGCCACCCATCTGTTCGAAGAGCCGGGCACGCTGGAAGAGGTGGCGCGTTTGGCGGCCGATTGGTTTCAGCGGCACCTTCGTGTGAAAAGGGACTGATTTTATTCGCGGTCCATCCGGCTCGTTCATTCAAATCCTTCTCCGTACGGATCTTTCATATTCCAGGGGGGCCAGAACAGCGGAGTAGAAGAAATATGGAAACCCTCAGAGAGATTGTCCGTCAGCTGCCTATCCGTGTTGCTGTTCTCGACCTCGACCTTCGTTTTATTCTGGCCAACGATCCGTTTTGTCGTGCCGTCGGCTATACTGCCGATGAGCTCCGTCAACGGAAGATCACGGAGATGATCTACCCGGAAGAGACGCAGGTGAATCTGGAATGGGCGCGGAAACTGATCCGAGGGGAGATTTCGAGTTATCGGATCGAGCATCGCTGCTTGACGAAGAATCGAGAGACCTTCTGCATCGAGCTGACCGCCTCGCTTTTAAGAAACAGCGAAGGAGTCCCATCGCATCTCTTCATGATCTTGGAAGATATCACTCAGAAAAGAAAATCAGAAAAAGCGATCTATGAGAGCGAAGCGCTTTTGAAGATTGTGATGGATACCCTTCCTGTCGGCGTCTGGATTACCGATCGAGAGGGTAAAATTATCTCGGGAAACCCGGCCGGTCAGAAAGTCTGGGGCGGGGCCCGGTATGTCGGCGTGGAAGAATATGGGGAGTACAAAGGCTGGTGGCCCGATACCGGAAAGCGGATCGAGGCGGAAGAGTGGGCCCTTGCGCGTGCCGTGACGAAGGGAGAGTCCTCGATCGGAGAGATCGTCGACATCGAGTGTTTCGATGGGACCCGGAAAACGATCTTAAATTCGGCGGTGCCGATTCGGGATTCCAATCAAAACATCATCGGTGCCGTGGTGGTGAATGAGGATATCACCGATTTGCGTCACATGCAGGCCGCTTTGCGCGAAAGCGAGGAGCGCTTCAAGAAGGTTTTTGAAGAAGGGCCGGTCGGAATCGCGATTGTCGGCCTCGATTACAGGTTTATCGACGCAAACAGTATCTTCTGCCAAATCGTCGGCTACACCAAAGAGGAGTTGGCCCATTTCACATTCGCCGACATTACCTACTCGGAGGACATCGAAAACGATGTTGAATTGGCGCGGAAGATGTTTGCCGCGGATATTCCGAATTACCAAATCGAAAAACGCTATGTAACCAAAGAGGGGAAAATCATTTGGATCAATCTGAATGCCTCTGTGATTCGGGATCGGGCGGGGAATCCCCTTTACGGCCTCGCGATTATCGAAGACATTACCGACCGAAAGCGATCGGAGGAAGCGTTGAAGCAGAAGACGCGGGAGGCGGAAGAGGCCAACCGGATGAAATCGCAGTTTGTCTCGATTGTTTCGCACGAGCTTCGCACGCCGCTGAATGCCGTCATCGGTTATAACGCCCTGATGAGAGAGTCCCGTTTTTGGAAAAACGCCGTAAAGCGGAATGAGATGCTCGATCGGATCTCCTATAATTCCCAAGCCCTTCTGGATCTGATCAATGTTATTCTCGATTTGAACCGGATGGAAGCGGGGAGAATGAAGATTCATCCGGAGGAGGTCTTTCTTTCCAAAATCGTCGAGGAGGCGGTCAATCATCTTTCCATCATGGCCGGTGATAAGGGATTGAGGATTTTGTTCGTCGATGATCGTTCCCTCCCTCCGATTCTGTCGGATCGTACGAAGCTCCGCCAAATTTTCATCAATCTGATCGCCAATGCGATCAAGTTCACCGATGAGGGATCGATCGTGGTGCGATTGGTCCATCAGCCGGATATAAAGGAAGTCTGCATCGAAGTCGAAGATACCGGGATCGGCATGACGGAGGAGCAGCTCTCTCACATCTTTGAGCCGTTTTATCAGGCGGAGCCTTCCAATACCCGGGCGCGCGGCGGAACCGGGCTGGGGCTTTCGATCGTGAAGCGGTTGGTTGATCTCTTGGGGGGAAAAATTGAAGTAGTCAGTCAGCCGGAAAAAGGGTCGATCTTTACGATCCGGCTTCCATACTTGCTTTCGACTTCCATGGTGTCCGGAGATCTGTCCGATGCATAAAGAGGCTTCCTGCTCTCTCGCAAAACGATCTCTAGAGGGTGGGGTCTCAGTGCAGTCAGGTGGTATTTCCCGTCCATAAGGGGATAAAATAATACATATTCTTGGTAGCGTGCGCGATTGGATCGGTGGGACACATGGTTCAACATAAAAAGAGATCTGGTCAGTTAAGTCGAACGGCCTCCCTTGAGAAAGAGCGCCCTTTCGAGGGGGGTACCTTCGACGATCTGAATCGAAACATCCCCCTCTCGGAAAAGCTCAGATCGATCCATTCGATTCTGAAAACTCGGATTCCTCTGATCGATCGGATCGCCGTCGCGGTGTACGATCCGAAGAGCGACCTGCTGAAGACCTTCATCTACAGCAGCCGCGAGGAGCATCCGTTGATTCACTATCAGGCCAAACTCGCCGAGGCGGGCTCCTTGCGGGCGATCTTACAGTCCGGGCGTCCCCGCGTGGTGAATGATCTGGCGGTTTTCGCCAAAGGAGAACATGAGCATACGAAGCGGATCGCGGGACAGGGATTCGGATCGAGCTATACCCTGCCGATTTACTTGAATGGGCTCTTCCTCGGATTTATTTTCTTCAACTCTTATCGGAAAAACATCTTCCGGCCCGATACCCTGCAGGAGCTTGATCTCTTCGGCCATTTAATCTCCCTGATGATCACCAACGAGTTATCGACCATACGGATGATGGTCGCGACGATCAAGGCGGCCCGGCACATCACGGCCTATCGAGATATGGAGACCGGCGGCCATGTCGAGCGGACCGCCCACTATGCGAGACTGATCGCCAAAGAATTGGCCCCGAAATACGGTTTCGACGACCCATATATCGAGTATCTTTTTCTATTTTCGTCTTTGCACGATATCGGTAAAATCGGCCTCCCCGACGCGGTCCTCAAGAAGACAGGAAAGCTCTCCAAAGAGGAAGTCGAAATCATGAAGAGCCATGTCCGGAAAGGCCGGGAGATTGTCGACACGATCATCGAAGATTTCGGGCTGGATACCTTTCAGCATATCGATATGTTGCGCAATATCGCCGAATATCACCATGAAGCGGTCGATGGAACGGGATATCTTCGCGGGTTGAAGGGAGAGGCGATTCCGATCGAGGCGCGGATCATCACCGTCGCCGACATCTTCGACGCGCTGACCAGCCGAAGGTACTACAAGGAAGCGTGGACCAACGAGGAGGCCTTTGCGGCATTGCAGCGGCTGGCCGGTTTTAAGCTGGATCGAGACTGTGTTGAGGCGCTCGCCCGGAACGCCGAGGCGGTAAAGGAGATCCAGCAGCGATTCAAAGAGGAACTCCTGGCGTAAACTGAATTCCCCCTCCCTCACTTTTTGACCGGTTTCATCGGCCTTTCCGAACTTGCATCACTCCGAAATGCTTCTTGCGGCCCCGCTCTTTTCCGTCTTTAAGCGAGGCGAGAAACGCGTTGAGCGGGAGGGTATTGAGGACATCCGATCGCTTCGCCCAGCCCCGACGCGCCGTGGCGATTCCGAACTGAAGATAGGAGAGGTGGTGGATGTGGTGCGCGTCGGAATCGATGACGAGCTTCACCCCGGCTTCGACCGCCTTCCGGATATGTTCATCTTTTAAATCGAGCCGGTCGGGAAAAGCATCCACCTCCAGGGCGGTTCCGGTCCGCCGGGCGGCTTGGATCACCGCGTCGATATCAATTTCGTACGGCTCGCGCTTCTGTATAATGCGTCCGGTGGGATGGAAAAGGATGTCGGCGTGGGGGTTCTCCATCGCGCGGATCACCCGGCGGGTCATCTGCTCCCGCGACAGGCCGAAGTGGGAGTGAACGGCGATCCCGACGACATCGAGCCGGGCCAGGGTCTCATCGTCGATATCGAGGCGGCCGTCTTTGTCGATGTTTACTTCGGCCCCCTTTAAAAGGGTGATGCCGCGCAGCTTCTTGTTGAGTTCATCGATGGCGGCCATCTGCTTGCGGAGCCGCTTCTCATCCGACCCTTTCGCCATCGCGAGGCTCTTCGTATGGTCGGTGATCGCGATGTACTCCCGCCCCAAGCGCTTCGCCTCGGCGGCCATCTCTTCGATGGAATAGGCCCCGTCGGTCCAGTTGGTCTGCGTCTGAAGGTCGCCGCGTAACTCGTCATAATCGATCAAGTTCGGAAGCCTCTCCGCCAGGGCCGACTCGATCTCGCCTGTCTCCTCCCGAAGCTCGGGGGGGATGAAGGGAAGGCCGAGCGCGGCATAGACTTCTTCTTCGGTTCGGCCCGCGATCGGCCGTTCTCCTCGAAAGACGCCATACTCGCTCAGCTTGAGACCTTTTCCGATCGCAATCTTGCGGAGGTGAATATTATGCGCTTTGCTCCCGGTGAAGTAGCAGAGAGCCGCGCCGAAGCTCTCCTCCGGAACGACGCGGAGATCGACGTCGATTCCGCTCTTGATCTTAATGCTCGACTTCGTCGGTCCCTTCGCATGGATGTAGATCACCTCCGGCATGGAGATGAAAAAGTCCATCACCCGGTCGGGATCATTCGAGACGGCGAGCAGATCGCCGTCTCCGATCGTCTCCTTCCACCGCCGGATGGAGCCGGCGACCGCCAGCCGTTTCACTCCCGGAACCTTTTCCAAGAGGCGCTCGATGTCGCGGATCACCGGGAGAATGACTCCGATCGGGTATCGGCTCCCGCTCTTTTTAAAAAAGGAGATCCCTTTGAGGATCTTCTGCTCGCTCTTCTCGCCGAAGTGAGGAAGTTGATGGATTTTCCCCTCCAGGGCGGCGCGCTCCAGATCGTCGACCGTCCGAATCCCCAGTTGATCGTAGAGGACTTTGACCTTCTTGGGACCGAGCCCCTCGATGGCGGTGAGCTGCTCGATATCGACCGGCGATTTTAAACGTAAGCCCTCGTAGTAGGGGAGCTTGCCGGTTTCGATGAGGGTGACCAGTTTCTCGGCAATGCTTCTTCCAACCCCGGGGACCTCTTCCACAGCTTTGATTCGACCGCGCCGGTAGATCTCATCGAGCGGGGCGTCGAGCGCTTCAATCGCATAGGCCGCCTTCTCATAGGCGCGCGGCTTGAAAGGAATCTCTTCCATCTCGAGGAAGAAGGCGATCTCTCGCAGGATCCTGGCGATTTCAGCGTTCGTCATATTCCGCTTGTAGTCGTCCTGGCAGTCCATACGCATCACTGCAAATATGAAAGAACGGCCGATTGATCGCAACACCTCTTTTGGGGGGTTGCGACTCTCCTCTCATCTGGAGGAAGATAAAAACGGAACGGACCAGACGAGGCAGGAGACAAACGATGAAACCACGCAAGCAGACCCGAACGATCTCTCGGATAATGGTGCCGACCGATTTCTCGCCCGGCTCCGCCGAGGCGTTCGAATATGCGATCGCGCTGGCCAAGCGGTTAAAAGCCGATCTCATCTTGGCGCACGTCATCGAGCCGTTTCCATACAATCTGGTGGAGGGGATGGCCTTTTCCGACTACGGAGATCGCCTGACACCGCCGGTACAACGCCTTCTCGATCATCAATCGAAACGGGCCATCAAAGAAAAGATTCCGGTGAAGACCCGGCTGATCGAGGGGGCGCCTTTTCGGGAAATCATCAAGATGGCCAAGCGGGAAAGGGCCGATCTGATCGTGATGGGGACGCACGGCCGCACCGGGATCGACCATTTACTTGCCGGAAGCGTTGCGGAAAAGGTGGTGCGTCTCTCTCCCTGTCCGGTTCTGACCGTTCGATCCGTACCGGCCGCTTCGAAGCCGGGGAGCGGCAAAGCTCGGTCAAAAAGCAAGGGAAGGAAGGCGAATGTTCTGAAAGATAAAGCAACTCTAATATAACGGGGGGCTGCCATGAAAAAAGGGACGAAAAAGAAAGAAGAGATCTTCGCCGAGCAACCGACCGCGCCGATTGCCAGTGACCAGGCGCTTCACCAAGCGATCGCCGAGAAAGCCTATGCGCTCTACCAAAAAGGAGGCCGGCGCCACGGACAGGATCTGGCGGATTGGCTCGAAGCGGAGCGGTTGGTTCTCTCCGAGAAGGGGGAGAAAAAACTGATCAGCGTCCCGCCGGCAAAATGAGGCCGGTCGAGTCTTAGAAACCAAAAAGGGGAGGCGGACTGATGTCGATTACGCTTCAATCTTCAGCATTCTCCAATCACGGTGAGATCCCCCGGCGCTATACCTGCGACGGGGAAGATCTCTCGCCCCCGCTGGCGTGGTCCGGCGCGCCGGCTGGAACAAAAAGCCTCGTGCTGATCGTCGACGATCCGGACGCGCCCGATCCGGCCGCCCCGAAGAGAACGTGGGTTCACTGGGTGCTCTACAACATTCCGCCCGGTGTCACCGAGCTGCCGGAAGGGATCTCTCCCCGGAGCCTTCCGAAGGGAGCGCTTGCAGGGCTCAATGATTGGCAACGCACCGGCTACGGGGGGCCCTGTCCGCCGATCGGCCGGCATCGCTACTTCCACAAGCTCTATGCCTTGGACATTGTCCTTCCCCGTCTCGGCACGCCGGACAAGGCGAGGGTTGAAAAGGCGATGAGGGGGCACATCCTGGCACAGGCGGAGCTGGTCGGGACTTATGAGCGGTCTTGATCGTCCGACTCTGGAAATTCCGATGAGACAGCGGTGGCACGGGTGAACAGGTATAAGCCGATCCGCTTTTAAGTTACTTCTTTCTGTGTGAAGGGTCTATCAGAAAATGGACGCGGGAGCACTCGAGGCATTCAAGACCTTTCTCTATCCCGAGACGAAGGAATTGTTGGTGACGTTCCTGACGCTCGTCACGACGGTTTTTACCCTCTCGATGGTGCTCGCCGAAAAATTTCTGACAACAGGGAGCGGCAAAATCGACCGATTTGTTCTCTTTTTGACCTGGGGTCTCTTTTTCCTGGCGATCATCTCGGCGGGATGGGCGCTTCATCAGCTCCATATCGCCGGCGGCTGCGCGTATTTGCCTTGTCTCAAAGAAAACATGATTAGCGTGGGGCTTCGCAATGCGCTCTTGTTCGGCGAGATCGGAGGGGCTCTCTTCGGCTGCGGTTTATTGGGCCTCGCGTTTACCGCCTTTCGCCGACTCATGCGGACGACCCCATCGAACGGCAATGCCTAACGTGGATCGGAGAGGAGTGGAAAAAAATCAGATGGAGGCGCGCCATGAAAATTCCGCATCGGATCTTGATGGGGACCGACTTTTCGGATTACGCCAAGGAGGCCCTTGATTACGCCGTTCTCCTGGCGAAACATTTCGGGGCCGAACTTTATCTGCTGCATGTTTTCAAAGAGCCGATTTATATTCCGAGGGGGGTTAAAATTACCGAACCGGAGTTCTCAGACTGGATCCGTTCTCTGAGAGAAGGCGAGCAGAAGAGCCTGGAGGCCCTCGCGGGGGAGGTCCGCCGAAACGGGGTCGTGGTTCATCCGATGTTGAAGGATGGAGCCGCTTTCCGAGAGATTCCCAATGCGGTCAAAGAGGTTTCAGCCGATCTGATCGTCCTCGGCACCCACGGCCGGACCGGCCTCGATCGTTTCATGATGGGAAGCGTGGCCGAACGGGTGGCTCGGCGGGTCCCATGTCCGATCTTGCTGGTGAAGCCGAAGGCACTGGCTGAGAAGGATCAGGAGCAGCCCTGAGAGAGCTTATCAAATCATGGTTCGTACGATCTTGTTCTAAGGTGCCTTGGCACGATCGAGATGACGTCCCCTCAATCAAGGCGTCGATTGCTATGCGGGCCTGTTTCATTTTCCGAAACGCTCCTTTTTGGAGGCAGGGGGTCATCACTGAAAACGACCACGAAGAGCAGAGAAAGGCGATCAAGTATAATCATCTCGTATCGAACCTGATTATCTTTCATGCCGTTTTCTTCCTGACCCAGGTTCTGGAGAATCTGGTCAGGCAGGGATATTCAATTGATAGAGAGACAATCAGCTTTGTCAGCCCGTTCATTACCGAACATGTAGACCGATTTGGAAATTACTCATTAAATTTGAAGCGAAGGACCCCACCTCTGAAGATCGGAAAGACCTGGAATGCAAAGATCGCGTGATGTTTCGTTCGCAGAGAGGTATACTCCCTTCAGTCCTTATGGCCCCTTTTTACACGAATCGTTGCCATAAGATCGATCAGATATGATTGTCCGAATGATACTAGATGTTGACCCCGAATGACTCCAAGATTGCAAATGACCCCAAGACTGAGGCCTTGTAGTCTCGGCTATCAAGAATCCGCTCACAAATCAACCGGAGACGGATCTAGGACTCTCAATTCGTGACAGAATACAATCCGACTCAAACTGCTTTAACAAAACGGCATTTTGTTTGAGAAAATAATGCAGATCTTATGAGGGTTTGGAGTGTCTCCTGAGTGATCGAGTATCATTCCTCATTGGTATATAAATGAAATATCGGAGAGTCATATTAAGTACAGCAAGAAAGGATTGTAATGAAGGATGGTTCTTTAAGTTTTGCTTTCAAAACTAAATAATTGACTTCTTAATGGCCAATGTTTGGCCAACCCTCAAAAAAGAAAAAAGGGTTGATCTCTCAACCCTTTGATATTTTTGGTGGAGCTGAGGGGGATCGAACCCCTGACCCCAAGACTGCCAGCCCGCCCGGGCCGATTTCTGAGCAGGATAATCCGGGACAAGAGGGGATAAAAGGGGAGTAAAATTAAAGAGTTAGATTGGACTTAAGAAAATCCAATTATCGCTTCGTATCCCTCTTTTTCATTGTTTTTGGCCAATATTTGGCCAATGCTATCGAATGTTATATATCAATGGATCATACAATAACAGCAGCGCTTCATTCCCCAGACATTGCCGGAAAAGCTACGTGTATATTATACTTCACCTACCTATACGTAACAAAATAGATTGACCAATTAAACGGCTAACGGTCATGATTTCCCTGCTTTTTCTTGAAAAAGGAAAGGGGGAGCAATGACCCAGGTAGAGCCGATCATCAATGAGTCC
>NZ_VTOW01000012.1 GCF_012184425.1 Candidatus Manganitrophus noduliformans | reverse complement strand
CATTCATCGACAGTCTGCCTCTGGCCAAGGAGAAGATGCTCGTCGCATAAGACGATCTGACAATCAGGAGAAACCAAACATCCAGGAACCCCAACATAAAATGTCAGATCAAATCTTGGTTTTTACATGTGCCGAACTCGGATGGACATCTTGCATGAGGAATAAAAATGGTGACTCATCTTTCACTTTAGGATTCTTCCCCTGAAGCAAACATTTCTATACATCGCTCACGGAAGTGATTAGAACCAGTAGAGGAGATTCCATGAACACAAAGCCGGGCCATGAACCCGACGAATTAATTCATGAGGTCGATCCTGATAAGATCGGGGAGGTTCGATGCGAGTGCGGTCGTCTACAGGCTCGGCTTACTGAGACAGGCGTTGAAATTAAATGCAAGCGGTGCAAGAGAGTAACCATTATCCCACTCAAGAAGGGAAAATCGCGAGGGAGATAAGGAGAACTTAGGCGCTTGAAAAGATAAATATTGCAAAGATATGATTCAATAGGTCAATGAATTTCAATCATCTTCTAGTAGTTCAATTTTAGGGGGTTTTTCACCCCTTCCACCCGCCATGATGCAGGACGCTCCACTGTGACAGCAAAATAACCAAAACCCCCTTTTATCCTTTTCGGTTTTTTGGGATACAGAAAAAGAAAGTCGTTCCGTGTCCCCTTTGAGATTGAAGCCAGATCTTTCCGCCCGCCGAATCGATAATCTTTTTGACCGTCGCTAACCCAATTCCCGAGCCTTCTACCTCAACCTCTTTGAGGCGTTGGAAAACTCCGAAGATCTGCTCATGATTTTGTGGATCAATTCCAATTCCATTGTCTTTTACATAGAATTCTACGAATCCGTCTATTTCCCGACCTCCAATTTCGATCCTAGGGTAAGATTGATTCCCCATAAATTTAACCCCATTTGTAATGAGGTTTAAGAAAATCTGTTTCAAGGAGGTCGGGTCAAAAAAGGTTGTCGGAAGAGGAGAATGGATCGAGAGCTTGGTATTCCGCCGCTGGATGGGACCGATACATAGTTGCAAGACTTCCCGCAAAACCACTTCGGTTTGTAACACTTCCGGCTTTTCTGATCGCTTTCCCACTTTGTAAAACTCTAGAAGATCAACGATGAGCTTTTGCATAAAATTCACGTTTGCTTGAATACGGTTCAGATAGCGCTTTCCGTTGTCATCCAATTTTTCCCCATAGTCTTCTAATACCCTGGAAGCGAATCCATCCATGGAGACAACGGGGGCTTTTAGGTCATGGGAGACAGCATAAACAAACGATTCAAGATCACGGTTTTTTTCCTTCAACTGAGCCGTTCGCTCTTCAATTTTTCTCTCCAGGGATTTCGATAGCTCTTGTATCTCAGCCAATCCCTCGGCATTCTCCAGCGCCACCCCGGCCAGTGCAGCAATAAACTCCGCCAGCAGCTTCTCGTCCTCACCAAAAAGACTCCGGATCTGTCGATGTAGGGTGAAAACAACGGCCCGGACACTTCCTCGGACGACGATGGGTGCACAGAGCACCGAGGCAACCTTGGCATTCAGCAGGCGATCTCCAATATCATTGGCCATATCTGCCGTGAAAACGACAGAACCCCCTGCTTTAAGGCTTTGACGAACCAGCTCGATAATAAACTCGCTGCTTTCGACTTCGCTTACGGGGTTTGGGGGCGTTCCTTCCTTATATGTATCATTTATATCGATGATACGACACTCTTCGCTTCGAAGCAAGGCTAGCATCCCGTTGTAGATTTCGGAATAAATCGATTCTTTAGAATGGGCCGCGACGATTTTTCGGCCGACCTCTTGGAGGGTAGAAAATCGATCGACAAGAGAATGCGTGACCGGTTTCGTTTGCGGGTTATTCTCACAGGCCATTCCTTCGGTCCCCATTTCAAAGCCTGCTCCAAATGCGATAACCTCTCGGCGAGCTGCTTCGACTTCAAGGTTCGCACCAGGTTGAGCCATTATTGCATGCAATTCTGCTTGAGCGAGTCGGGTCTGGGCCGCTTCATACCTGGCGCCCTGGCGTTCTGCAACCTCTAGACTCTCTTTGAGACATTTCTCTGCCTGCTCGATACGCCCCTCAAGCATTGCCAACAGGCCGGTTTCACGAAGCGCGTGCGGAAGGCCGTTTTGGTACCAGCGGGCCATACGGAGACCTCGACGTGCCGCCCGGCGCGCGCGACGCAACAGCGCTTGTCGCCCCACCTGATCCAGAAAAGGTCTGGCTTCAGCCTCTTTACGCAGACAGGTGGCCACCCAGGTCTGAATGCCGGCGACATAGTCGCTCCTGAGCATGGCGGTATCCGCTACTTTTTGTGCCTTCTCGAAGGCTGACGCAGCTTCTCCGAAGCGTCCCTCCCCCAAGAGCCGGATCCCCTCTGCCTGGAGCGCGGCCTCAAAAATTTGCGGGTCATGCTTGGTGAGTTCCATCATCTCTTGGACGAGATTTGTCGGCACCCTCCCACCAGACGCCTTCGACCAGATTTCCAGGCACCAACTGCTCCCATGTATGTCTCCAATCTGTCTTCCCAAGTAGAAGACACGACGCGCTTCAGAAATCGCCTCTCGGAAGTTCCCCATTCGGTATAGCGCTGCTGACAGGGTAAAGCCTGCGATCAGGGCTTCCCAAAGATCTCCCGCGCGCGTGAGGAGTCTGATCCCCTCCCTGCAATTCTCGACGGCTGCGGGGAAGTCGGATCTGTTATAGTAGGCCATTCCGATAAATGCGTAGGAATGCCCCTGCCCCCAGACATCGCCCCGGGCCTTCGCGAAAGTAAGGGCTTTTTGAGGATAACGTAGCGACCGGCTAAAGTTGGGAAGAGCGCTCATGACGGGCGCTTGAGTGTCATAGATTAGCTGCAACTCAGGGGAGGGGGGATAACATTCAGCAATGTTCATTGACCGCTGGTTACTCCATAAGCATGCGATCGGTCCATGTAAAAACCACCATATATATCCCATCCGAATATAGAGGCGTGCGGCTAGGAGCCGCTCTTCTTCTCCTTCCAGCTTCCGACGATGCAAGAAGAGTCCTGGGAGAAAGGTATGGAAAGCTTGCACCACAGCTTCCCGCGACAGCCCCATCAGTAAGCAGACCAAGCTTTTTGGATTCGGGACCTTGTAGCCCAGTGATCGTAAACAACTTTGCAGCCTTTCATCGGCGCGGGGCAGGTCTCCACCTTTAAAGGCCAGATCACCAAGGAGACAATCAATTTCCACACGCTTGAATTTGTCCTTTGCAAGCAAACGGGCCTGTTCGAAATACGCACCGGCCTTGTCATAGTCGCCGAGTAGCATCATTGTTGTGCCAAGTCCCTCAATGACCCGACTGCGGAGTGCCTCATCTTCCGCGAGAAGACCCCGCTCGGCGATGCGATACTGCTGTTCTGCCACTTCCAATGCATATTGAGAGCGGGCCCGTTCAGCTGCGGCGAGCGCATACGGGAAGGCCCGTGCGGGGTCGCTGGAGGCATCAAAGTGGTAGGCGAGGTCAAAGACAAGATTTCTATCCCGCGATTCGAGCAGTATTGCCGCTTCTCGGTGCAAACGCTTGCGATTTTCTTCAGAAAGTCGTCCGAGCAAGCTCTCGCGCAGCTTGTCATGAAGGAAAGTACACCGTCGGCTGTCTGCATCCATCCAGACGATGTGCCGCCGTTGCGCCTCTCCCACCATTGCAAAGCCTTCTTGCGACGTTTGGCCCGTGATCGTCAGGGCAAACTCCAGATCAAAGCTCCTCCCAAGCACCGCGCCCACAGTCAGAAAAGAAAAAACTTCCTGCGGGAGTTGCTCCAGTCGGCGGACCAAAAACGCCTTGGCTTTTCCGGAGGCCTGGAGATTAACCAAGATGCTCGCTTCCACGCGCCATCCCGATGCGTTATACGCAATAGCGCCCGTCTCAACAAGGCCCTGTAGAACCGCTCCGGCCAAGAAGGGGTTCCCTTCTGCAAGCCGGGCCACTGCTGTCGTCGCTTCCTGAGGCAATGGACCGGCCATCGACTCGAGCAAGGCTTTCATATCTTCCTGCCCAAGAAGGTCGAGTGACAGTTCTGTGAGTGGCTTCAGGTACCGTATGGGGTGGTCCTTCGGGACCTCTTCGGTGCGGAATGAAAGAATAATCATCACAAAACGGCCAGAGCGATCCTCTGCCTCCTTCTGGCTCTGCCATTCTCTGAGTAGTTTCACGCTCAGACTATCCGACCATTGAGCGTCATCGAGTATGACTATGGCTGGCTTTGTCTGGGACCCGAGTAGATCGAGCAACACCCTCAAGGCTTGAATCGCCCGGATCTCGCCATGCTGTTCGTTGCCGAGAAGCGCCGAATTTCCCTCTCCCAAAACTTTAGCGAGCTTGGGCAAGGTGATGATGGCAGCTTCGCGGTGATCCCCCAGGCCTTGGGCAATCCTCTCTCCTAGTAAGGGATCGAAGCGGATGATCGAGATCAGTTCAGAGGCGACGTCATCGAGGATCTGAAATGCCTTTGCGCCGACTTGACTCTGTCCCGTGCCATGTAAGACCCTTGCTCCTTGCTGCAGAGCTCTTTGTGTAAACTCATAGAGTAGCCTCGATTTGCCGCCTCCCGACTCCGCTTCCACGAAAGCCAACCCCCCTTTTCCTCCCTTTGCCAAATCAAAGACTTTCTGAAGCTCTTTCAGTTCTCGACTTCGTCCAACAAAGGAGGACTCAGTGAGCTGCTGATATCGATCGTGCGAGCCGAGGACGAAAGTGGGCTCACGAATACCCTCTTCCAAAGCGGTGGCAATGTAAGCTAGATCGGCACTCACCGCCTCGGCGGATTGATACCGATCGCGAGGATCCTTCCGAAGCAGGCGTTGCAACAGCTCGTCTAAGATGCGAGGCACGCTCACGCTCAGGGTGAGAAGGTTGGGGGGTGGAGCGGAGAGGTGTTGCTGCAAGAGCTCGCCGATTGTTTTCCCTTCGAATGGAAGATGGCCCGTCAGGAGTTGAAACAGTAGAACACCTACGGCATAGAGATCGGAACGACCATCAAGAGTTCGATTTAAAAGACCAGCCGCTTCCGGTGAGGTATACCAAAGAGTATCCAATGGGATGTGATGGCCGTAATGATCGATCCCTCCGGTCAGGGAGTACCCAGAATCGATGAGTCTGATCTCTTCCGGAGAAGCGTCACCTGTTAAGATCACATTGGCCGGTTTCAAGTTGCGATGAACCAGGCCATGTTTATGCGCCTCACAAAGGGAGCGGAGGATTCCCAGAGTCACTGGAACGGCGCAACCTATCGGGAGCGGACTTCTACCAAGGCGCTCCGCGAGCGAGGCACCCTGGACAAACAGCCGGACGATATAGAACAGATCTTCCTCAACGCCAACAGCAAGCGGGGCGACCAAATGCGGACTCTGGATCTTGCCGAGCATATGCATTTCGTATTCCAGACGCTGATGAGCGGTAGCAGAAACTCTTGAGGCAGGGATTAGTTTGATGACGACCTCGCAACGCTTGGCAAAATCGGTTCCGAGCAGAGTCTTGATTCCCTGAGCTTCCTTTAGAAGTCGCGTCGGCTGGAAGCGATTACCAAAAAGGCGGCTCTTAAAGTCCGAATGATCCATTAGAATGCCTTTAGCGTGCACTGATTCTAACATCTGGAATTATATTCGAAGAATCTCTTCGGGGTCTATGTTCCTTTACTTCTCTTTATTTAGGATTCTTATTTTTGACTGGAATAATGGTTATCCTCTTGCACCGCTTGCATTTGATCTCGACGCCGAGCGAGGTAAGCCGAGCAACCAACTGGCCACAATCGCATCGGACTTGCGGATCTTCGGTAGTATCGATCTTTTGGTCTGAGTCTTTTTTCTTCTTAAGATTTTGGCTCGATTTCGTCACTGGACCTCCTTCTTGTTCATCCACCCCCTTCTCACCGTCTCTCGATTTTCTAACATTAGATGCTCGATATAAGAGTGGCCTGATCAATCCGCTTACAACCTATCCATATGTTCTTGGTCCGTTTTTTATTCCGCTTGACTGTATCATGATTAAGATTATATATTCAAGGTATATATGTAGAGATGACGGATAACTTGCGTGGCGGCGATAAGGATTCAGGAGCCGAAAGTTGGAAACCGGGTCACGGCATATGGCAAGAGCCCGGATTCAAAGAGGAGAGTGGGATGGACATATCACTTCGAGTATTAATTGTTGGAGATTCGAGGGAAGATGTCGAGTCGCTGTTGGTTGAACTATGCCGTGGCGGCTATGAGGTAACCTGTGACCGGGTGGATACGGCCGAAGGCATGACAAACGCATTGTCTGAAACCGAATGGGACGTTGTGATTGCCGCTTACAACCTGCCGAATTTCAGCGCTCCTGCCGCGTTGGACCTGTTGCAGAAAAGCGGGTTTGAGCTGCCATTCATTACGCTATCCGACGGCGTCGACGAAGATCTTGCTGTGAAGACAATGAAGGCCGGGGCGAAGGATTATATCCTAAAAGAAAATCTTCGGCGCCTGGTTCCTGTCGTCGAGCGAGAGCTGCGTGAGAGCCAAGTGCGTCGCGAGCGCAAAAAAATGGAAAAGGAACTTCAGCAGAGTGAGTACCGTTTTTTGCAATTGGCTGAGAATATCACCGAGGTTTTCTGGATGAGCAGCACCGATGAAAGCGGGATGCTCTATATTAGTCCCGCATATGAGAAGATATGGGGGCGGAACTATAAGAGCCTGTATGAACAGCCGACCACATGGCTGGATGCGATTCATCCGGATGATCGAGACAGGATCGAGAGAGCAGTCATGACCCATCAGCTTTTATGGATCCAGCACGGCGTAGGCTCCTATGATGAGGAGTTCCGGATCATCCGGCCGGATGGCTCGGTTCGCTGGATTCGAGATCGGGCCTTTCCGATTAAGGATGAATCGGGACGGATCTGCAGGATTACCGGAATCGCCGAGGATATCACTGAGTGCAAACAAGCTGAGAGGGAGAGAGAAGCGCTTCTTGCGCGTGAGCAGAAGGCGAGATTGGAAGCCCAGGAAGCGAATCGGCTGAAAGATGAATTCTTAGCGATCATCTCCGATGAATTGCGAATCCCGCTAAATGCCAACTATGGGTGGGCCCAGTTGCTCGGGATGGGAGGACTTGATCCCGAAAGACAGCAGATTGTATTGGAGGCGCTTGAGCAAAATGCAAGGGCGCGGGAGCACCTGATCAGAGCGCTTTTGGATGTCTCACATATGATTTCCGGAAAACTTCGCCTGGATCTCCGTCCATTGAGTTTGGTCCCGATTATTAAGGCCGCCGTTGAGACCGTTCGCCAGACAGCAGAGGCCAAGCGGATTGAGATGAAAATGATGCTCGATCCCTCCATTAATCCTGTCATGATTGATCCCGAGCGGCTGCAACAGGTGCTCGGGAACTTACTCTCCAATGCGATTAAGTTCACCCCCGATAAAGGACGCATCGAGATCTTTTTGGAGCAGGTGGATCCATATATTCAGATTCGTGTCAAAGATTACGGAATGGGTATTCCTTCTGACTTTCTGCCTTATATGTTCAACCGTTTTCGTCGGGCTGAGGGAAGCACCAAAAGATCGCAGAAAGGTTTAGGACTCGGTCTTGCCATCGTGAAACATCTCGTAGAGTTGCACGGCGGAAGCGTCTTGGCTGAAAGTCCGGGAGAGGGGAAGGGGGCAACAGTCACCGTCAGACTTCCGATCCGGGATGTTCAGAGAAAAGAGGATGACTCGGAACCGGGCCGTTCCCCCGCGAAACAGGAGGAATCTTTCGGTAGCCTTCCAGCGCTATATAACTGGAATCTACTTTTGGTCGATGATGAAGTGGATGTACGCACATTGCTGAAGATCGCCCTGGAAGGATATGGCATCCACGTGACGGCGGCCGCCTCGGCTCAGGAGGCATTAGAGATATTGGAGCGGAAGCGGCTCGATCTGCTAATCTCCGATATTCGGATGCCGATGGACGGCTATGTTTTGCTTGAAAAGGTCAGAGAATGGGAGAGGCAACGCGGCATCAGTAAAATTCCAGTGATTGCCCTGACCGCTTTTGCCAGGGAGGATGAGCACGAACGAGCCCTCTCTGCCGGCTTCCAAGCATATCTCCCAAAACAAGCCAAACCGGATGAGCTGATAACCGTCATTGCAAAAGTAATCAATCAGTTTACGGAAACTGCTTCATAGACAAGTTTAGTGCGCCGTAAATCAATAAAGGGATTAGCTCGACACAATCAAACAAACTATATTCCTCCATCAGTATTGATGAAAGGAAACGCTGGAGCAAGCCTGTACGTTCATTGGGCAGAACCAGATCTGCCGCCTATCGATTACCAATAAGGAGGGTATTGGAGGAAGGGGGCTCCCCGCGCAGTTTCATGGAATTAATCTACCCGCTGGATTGAACTAAGTATTAAAAAAAGCTTGACAAGGCATATGGATTATGCAAGATTGAATACTCAATTAATATTAAGAATTATTTTATACTCCTAAGAGGCTGGTGGTCGAAGGACCAAAGAACCCAGAAGCCCAAGGTGAGATACAATCACCATGGGCTTTTTATTTATAAAAATAACTCAGGAGATTCATTATAAGCTGACGATAAGAGTCCATACCGCATTAATTTCAGTTTCAAAGATCGCAGGTGCCTAAAATTAGGATGTGGAAAGAGAAAGAAAGTGCGTCATTGATTCTTTGTTTGGAAAGTCAGATGAAGCGTCGGTATTCTTTTGAAATTATGGGAACGACTCTTTAAAGGATTTGTCATGAAAAATCTTGGATTGAAAGGGTGGATTGTCGGTTTGTTTCTCATCGCCATCACCTTATCGGGATGCGGAAGCAGTGGAGAGGGCAGTGTTAAAAATGATATAGAGAGCGACTCTTCTGGAAATTCGGACGGGGGAGGGGGATCATCCGGAAATTCGGATGGCGGAGAGGGATCATCCAATCCCGCTCCGACGGAGCCTCCGACTTCTTCAGAAGATCTTGGCTTTAAAAAAGTCATGATCGATGGGGGGGGAATCACAGAACAGCAAATAGATGGGAACGGTCATTTGGTCGATGTTCCTGTTGAAGATGCCGGCGAAGCCACGACTGTCGCTGTCTATTCCGATTCCAATGGAACGACAGTTCATATCACCTACCTTTCGGCTTCTGACGGGGCGCTCAAACACGCCTGGTGTGCTAGCGAAAACGATTGCAGCTTCTTGGATAGCTGGCAAAAAGAGATCATCGATCAGGGGTCCGGCCCTCAAGGGTTGGGGCGAGATGGGAACATGGCAATCGATCAGAACCATCAGATCCACGTAAGCTACCGGGACTATGGCATCGCTCAGATCTCTATAGCGGCGAATCAATCCGCTATCGATCAGCTTCAATCTGATTCTAACAAGATTTTAAAATACGCGACGAACGCATCGGGTCGCTGGCAATCGGTTATCGTGGACGACACGACGGATGCGGTGACCTACACCCAGATCAAGGTGGACGGTAACGAGCGGATTCATATCAGCTACAAGGCTAAAAATCAGACCTTTGTAGATTCTGTCCACGGAATTCAGTCAGATAATGCCCTTTATTATGCGACCTGTTCTCAAAATTGTCTTAGGCCAGCGTCTACCGGGACCAAATCACCTGCCTGGACAAGGGTCAGGGTGGACGGAGGGTGGGAGCCGGGGAACAACAATTATGCCGAGCCGAACTCTACTTTTATCACCAACGACGCCATTCACATCAGTTACTATGCCAATGAGACGTTGAAATATGCCACCTGCCCGCTGACGACACCGGATAGCTGTAAAACAGTTCAGGAGTGGTCCCTGGGTGTTGTCGATGATATAGGGAATGTGGGAAGGGAGAACTCACTCGCTGTAAACAGCGATGGGGTCCATATTACCTATCGATCTCTTAATCCAGAAGGGAACGTCAAATATGCCTTCTGTGCAACCGGGAAAGATTGTACCCAGAAGGGAAATTGGACAACCATTACAGTCGACTCGAATCCGGGGACCGGGAAGTGTACGCAGATAAGAATCGATGGACAAAACCGTCTTCATGTCATCTATGGAGATAGCAGAAACGGCGATCTGAAATATGCCTTCTGCGTCGGGGGGTGCATCGATCCAAGTCAGTGGAGTCTTTATCTTATCGACGCTCCCGGAACGATAGGCGGGGATGGCTATTTGGCGCTGGAATCGGATGGACCCGATCAAACTGTCCATGTGAGTTACCGAGATGGCGGCAACTATGCGTTAAAGTATGCCTTTGGACCAACGCCTATTCCTGATTGAAAGGTTATTAATACGGGATAAAGCAGGATCAGCTTGATCCACAAAGAAAACTAGTTGCATTACAATCTTACAGCAGGAGTATTTTATGAAGATACTACCAGGGATTGTTGCTCTTCTCCTCCTTTCGACACCAGTCTGGGCGCAAAGGAGTGGCAGCACTTCCCAAACCCCTCCGGGCCCCCTTCCACAAGCAACCATCACGCCACTTCCGTCCGACGCCCCCGCTCCCTGGGGAACCGATCCAGCAACCATCCCTGGGGCGACGATTTCCGACACAATCAGAGGGAACGGCTTCCTGCAGGAGACAGTCTCGCTTCAGAACGGAAGCCGCTTCTTTTTCCAAAGCATCTCAACAACTGATTTTTCGGTCGATTCATACGTCAAGCGAGCAGAGGGCTCGAACAACGATCCGACCGGGAATATTATTTTTAATCAGACCCTGAAAGATCCGGCCTGGGGACTGACCGATCATAGCTTCATCAATGGTTTTAAACAGCCGATTCAGCTCCATTTCAATATCGTCGAATCGAAGGTGGCCGCATTGGGCGGCACCGGGTTTAACCAGTTGGACATGTTTTTCAGACAGCAGCCTTTTCTCGACACGGCGACCGGGAAGGTGCGGATCCGCCAGGATGTCGGGGTCTGGATTACCGGTTTTAGGGGCCTTCAGAGTCATGACGTTTCAGAGGAGAGTCACAACTTTGTCCCTCGTGAGTCGATTCTTTCACATGTCATTGCGAAAACGATTCCCACCGGCGGTAGTCGCGATGGCGGTGAAGACGGCGGCAGAGGACCAATCAATTTCTGGAATGATCTGACCGTTGTCAAAAACATCGATCCGGTTACCAACCAGATAGTAAACTTTAGCCGATGTAATGATTTCGGCGATCCCTCTGGAAGAGGAGACGATTTTGAGTTTGCGAACGATAGGCGCAGTCGGGGGGGATGCAATGCGAGCGCTTCGACCTCCACAGCCCGACCTGGGATTCCAAATCATGATTCAGAGGGCTTTCAGCTAACCCCGGTTTGGTGGGACCGCTGGGGCGGCGCCGGTTCTGGATCTTTGAATACCAGCGGGTTCAATACGGTTTTCCCGGGCACAGGTTCAGGGGGGGGGAGATGATGATTGAGAGTGATCAAATCAAGACTTGAACGTTAGAGAGTACTGAAGCAGAGGATTTGATTTGCGATATCGAGAAAATATAATTATCCTCACCATTTTCCTTTTTCTGCTGAGCGCGTCATTTGCGCGGGCAGCCACTTTCAATTTAATCAATGTCCCCGGCGCAGTCTACACCTTTCCACATGATATCAATAATAGGGGAGAGGTGGTTGGCTATTTCATTTATACGGATGGAGAGAAACATGGGTTCCTCTTCTCCGGAGGAAATTTTACGGCGATTGATTTTCCCAATGCGTTATGGACCGAAGCTTGGGGGATTAATGATGCGGGAGAGATTGTCGGAGGCTATCAGGATTTAGAGACGGGTGTTATCCATGGTTTTTTGAAATCGAAGGGTAAATTTTTGACAATCGATTATCCGGGAGCCCGATCCACAAAAGCCGTCAGCATTAACAGCGATGGCCAGATCGTCGGCTTTTATGATCAAGCGAATAGTTTCTTATTATCCGAAGGCGTATTCAGTAAAGTGGCAGTCCCGGGCGCTGATCTAACCATTGCTCAAGGAATCAACGATTCAGGGGAAATTGTCGGGCTGTGGCGGAAGGGTCGCGTCACAAATATTTTTCGATTCACTCAAAATAAATTTCAACGACCTCGTGTGCCGTCCTACGTGAAAGAATCATCTGCATATGGGATTGACAATCGGGGCCAGATTATTGGAGTTTATATCGACCGAGAAGGTCTCGGTCGTGGGTTTCTATTGTCAGGTCATCATTTTGTTTCTCTTTACCTTCCGTCCACTATGGCTGGAATCAGCGTCTTCGGCCTTAATGATCAAGGCGCCATCGTCGGAATTGTTTGCGAACAGGGCAACTGTAATGGATTTATGTTATCAGTTTCTATTCCCAGCACCCGCACGGCAAGAAAACCCGCATATTCGCTGAGATACTGACTAAACCATATCAAAAATGGGAAGGCCATACCGATGGTCCGCCTCTTACTTCCAAGCCTTCAGTTCCAGGCATCGGTTGCCCTTCTCACTGAAACGCGCCCTCCGCCATATATCCCGTCAAATATCCCGTCAACAGACTTAAATCCAATCTTTTATGGGAGCGCCATTCGGGATCGGCTTCGGCTCAATGGATAAACAGGACCCATCTTAGATGCGCTCTCTCCACAGGAACATACTTCTGCAATGAGATTCTGATCCGATGGAGTGGTATTCTGATGAAGCCGCCGTTTCCCCATAATGAAGCTGAACGGATTGACATCCTCCGGCAGTATCAGATCCTCGACACCCCACCGGAGTCGGCATTCGACGAGATTACTCTGCTGGTCTCTAAGATCTGCGGGACGCCAATTGCACTGATCGCTCTTGTTGATTCAGAGCGGGTGTGGTTCAAGTCGAAGGTCGGCCTGACAATTCCCGAGACCGCCCGTGATTTCTCAATCTGTGCCCATACCACCCTACAGCCCAATCTGCTAATTGTCTCGAATGTCCTCTCCGACGCCCGCTTTGCCGACAATCCTCTCGTGCCGTATGATCCCAATGTCCGATTCTACGCCGGCGTTCCTCTCAAAACACCGACCGGCCTTGCGCTTGGCACGGTCTGCGCCATCGACTGCATTCCAAGACAGCTTGATTCGAAGCAGAACGATCTCCTGCAGATATTAGGACGCCATACGGCGACCCTTCTTGATCTGAGGCGGGAGCTCGCCGAGTATAGTCGAACCAAAGAGGCGCTTGATACGCCCGAAGCGCAATATCGCTCACTATTCAAACACAACCCTCAGCCGATGTGGATCTATGATATAGAGACCCTTTCTTTCCTTGCTGTCAATGAGGCGGCAATCCAGCATTATGGATACAGCCGTGAGGAGTTCCTCTCTATGACGATCAAAGAGATCTCCCCACCCGAGGAGATTCCTTCCCTTTTAGAGAACATTGCCAAAGCCCCAGAGGGGCTGGATCGGGCCGGCCTGTGGCGGCACCGGAAGAAGGACGGAACGATTATCGACGTAGGGATCACTTCGCACACACTTCGATTCTCAGGAAGGAGAGCAAAGCTCGTTCTGGCGAATGATGTGACCGAGCGGAAACGAGCGGGAGAGGCGCTGCGGGAGATCGAGCAAGGGGTTTCCGCGGCAACGGGGGAGATGTTCTTTCGCTCGCTGGTTACCCATTTGACGAGGGTGTTAGGAGCTGACTATGCCTTCGTGGGTGAGGTGCTAAAAGAAAAGGAGGGGGTGATTCGGACGATCGCCGTCTGTTCGGACGATGTAATTGTAGAAAATTTCGAATATCTTCTAGCGGGGGCGCCGTGTGAGCAAGTCGTAGGAAAGGTGCTCCGTTCCTACCCTCAAGGTGTTGGGGATATCTTTCCTAAAAGTCATCTCATGACCGGCAAGAGAATCGAAAGTTATATTGGGGCTCCCCTTTTCGATTCCGCACAACACCCCCTCGGTTTGTTATCAGTGATGAGACGAAACCCGATTGGTGATGTGAAGACCGCCGAATCAATTGTCCAAATTTTTGCGGCGCGCGCCGCCACCGAATTAGAGCGCAAACGGGCGGAAGAAGCCCTGGCGGCAGAAAAGGAACGCCTTGCCGTCACGCTTAGATCAATCGGCGACGGCGTTATCACAACCGATGTGGAGGGGAGGATTTTACTGATAAATAAGGTCGCTGAGATCCTCACCGGCTGGTCTCAGGAGGAGGCGAGGGGTCGCCCCCTAGAGGAAGTTTTTCATGTTATCGAAGAAAAAACCGGTCGTCCCATCGAAAATCCTGCGGCGAAGGTTCTTCAGAGCCGAATCACTATTGAATCGGTGAACCACACGATTCTCCTCTCCCGGGACGGGACGAAACGGTTCATCACTGACAGCGCTGACCCCATCTGGGATAATCAGAGCCGCATCATTGGCGTCGTGCTCGCCTTCCGGGATGTTACTCAAAAGTTGAAGATGGAAGAAGACCTCCTCCGGACGAGCAAGTTGGAGGCCATCGGTCTGCTCGCCGGCGGCATTGCCCATGACTTCAATAACATTCTAACGGCCATCCTGGGAAACCTCTCCCTTATCAAGATATCGATGGACTGCAAGGACCCGCTCCATAAGCGGGTGAGCGATGCCGAGACCGCCTCATTCCGGGCGAGAGATCTGGCCCAGCAACTGCTGACTTTCGCTAAAGGAGGGACCCCTCTTAAGAGAGCAATGTCGATAAAGAAGTTTCTCGAGGACTCCATCCAGTTTGCCCTGCGAGGATCGAATGTACACGCTGTTACCCTAATAGCGGACGATCTTTGGCCGGTTGAGATCGATGAGGGGCAGATCAACCAGGTCATCAACAATCTGGTGATAAACGCCCAACAGGCGATGCCGCAAGGAGGGACGATAGAGGTCCGGGCGGAAAACTATCTGGCAGTGGGAACGGAAAACCAATTTCCCCTGCCGCCGGGACCGTATGCGAAGATTTCGATTCGTGACTTCGGGACTGGAATTTCCAGGGAGCACCTCCCGAAGATCTTCGATCCATACTTTACGACCAAGCAAAGGGGGAGTGGCCTGGGGCTGCCGACCTCTTACTCCATTATCAAAAAGCACGACGGTTATATAACGGTGGACTCCGAAGTGGGAGAGGGCTCGACATTTTCCATCTACCTGCCTGGTTCTTCTCACGGGATTGAGCCGGAGAGGAAACTCGAAGCGCCATTGCTTGGAAGAGGAAAGGTCTTGATCATGGATGATGACGAGGCGGTGCGGGAAGTAGCCGGAGAAATTTTACGTTTCCTTGGCTACCAGGTTGAATATGCTAAAGATGGAAGTGAGGCGATTGCATGTTATCAGGAAGCGTCGTCCTCCGGACAACCGTTCGATTTGGTAATTATGGACTTGACTATCCCTGGAAAAATGGGGGGCAAAGAGGCCATGCAGCGATTGCTTGAGATCGACCCTCATGTGAAGGCCATCGTCTCAAGCGGCTACTCCAACAGTCCGGTCATGGCCAATTATCTCAAATATGGTTTCAAGGGAGTGATCACCAAACCGTATACTATCGAACAGGTTAGTAAGACAATTAACCGTCTGATTGAATTGTAAAGCCCCGTGAAAGTAAGGAGGAGTAGCCAATAGCTTCAGGCAGCGCAAACCTGTAGCTGGTTTGTAAAAGGAGCCGTATTTGTGCCTCAGTGGCTCTGTTCTTCCTGATTTAGAAGCACCATTCTCATATTAAATATTCTTTTTTTAATCTTAAAGTTTCCGATTTCCTTATTATCTATTGATTTTTTCACTCAGAAAATCAGAATGGGGGCATTATATGCACCGGATTCTGATCGTCGATGATAAAGAAGACGCCTGCCCTATCTTATTGAAGCTTCTGACGGCGGAAGGCTATGAGGTCGTTCGAGCCATCGGGGGAGCTGAGGCGTTGCGGAAGCTCCTCATATCGCGGCCGCACTTAATGATCCTCGATATGAAGTTGTCCCCCATCAGTGGCTTTGAAGTCTGCCGTGCAGTCAAAAGTAGTTTCTCCTTTCACTCACTTCCTGTATTGATGATCTCTGTTCATAGTAAACTTGATTTTTTCTTGCGAGCCAGGAGTGTGAATGTCGGTGCAGAGGAGATTATATTTAAGCCGATCGGCGCGGGTGAGCTTCTTACCAGGGTCAAAAAGTATCTTCACAAAAATAAACTCGCCCGGACGAAGCCGGGACGTCTCAATTATCCGCCTGCGGTGGGAGAATAACTCCCTGATAGTTCCTCAACTTTCGCATTATGAAGATACCACTGCTATTATGTGAATAAACTTTCGGGACAACCGCGGACTCGACAAGCAAATAACAGCAAAATCTTGTTCCAGAACGTGTTCTAAGACTCTACTGAATGGGCTTTCACTTGCTGATTCGGGTGACACCAAGATTGCTTCCAAAGAGAGGGAGGATATTTGAGGCACAATTAACCACAATAAAATTTTATCTTATCTTCAGAGCTCATTCTTATGAAGCATGCTGGTCGGATAGGGTATAGAGCAGATCGGATTTGCAGAACCTTCCCAGGAGGATTTGATGAATAAAAGAAAGCTCCTTAACTGATTACGAGAACCATGCCGGCTTTAAAGAAGGTCAGTCTAAAGGGAATATATCTGAGTTGAAGAAGCAGGAAAGCAAACACAGAAAAATCATCTCCTCGGCAGTCCGCCCTCGGAAGCTTACAAAACGAGAGCGCCAGGTCGTCAAGCTAATTGGGGAGGGTTACAAGAACAGGTAAGTTGCTGAGAGACTGGAGATCCAGTCTTGACAGTGGCGACCCACCGCGCCAATATCATGAAAAAGCTCGCCCTTCGCAATGTTGTGCAGCTGATCCGCTACGCAATACAGAAGGACATCGTCCAGATTGGAACCGATTGAACTGATTTACGCTTCATCCCCTTGACACTTGAATCCGTCGAAGGAGGAGACCTTTTCGTGAGGGCCACCGCATCTCCCTCCTCTTTCGGATTAGGGTTATCCGGCAATCAAAACGCTGCTTGGACTCTAGCAAATTGTAAAACCTCGGTGGAATTAAGCCGAGAATCATATAGTGTGAGCTGGGAAGAATTAAACTGTGAAATAATGCTCCGGGCCATTTATTGATATGCATAGAATGCATTTCGAAAATCTAGTTTAAGTCTAGACACACATTATAGGCCGGCAGGCTGGAGAGAGATCATATGAATCGATTAGATAGAAGGCATCGATTTTTTTTGGTGGTTCTTTTTTTTCTGTTCATATTCCTTCCTGATGTAAGGGGATTCGAGCTAAAGGGGTTCGGTGATGTTAACTTCAGAAAAAGCAAACTTCAAGAGGATCTAGATCATAACGGCTCATTCGCGGTGGGCGATCAAATCGACTTTTTCGTTTCAATGACACTCACCGACCGGATCGACTTTCTCTCTGAAATGATCATTTCGGAGGTCGAGGAGATCGATATCGTTCAACGGTTTCACATTGGCTATCTCTTCAGTGACGCCCTGAAGGTCCGCATCGGACGCTTTCACAATCCATTGGGCTATTGGAATCCCACCTTCCATCATGCTACCTTCACTCATATGACGATTGAGCGGCCTCGTTTCCTTGAATTTGAGTATGAGGAAGGGATTTTCCCCGTCCATATGGTGGGGATATGGACCTCAGGACGGTATGACCCCGGTCCCCTGATCTTCGGATATGACCTCTCCGTCGCGAATGGGTCGAAGATTGAGCAGATCGATCCGATCGGTAAAACGGGAGGGGAATTGGATCCGAATACATTCGAGGGGGACAATAACACGAACAAAGCGGTCTCTTTCCGTTTACAAGTGGGGCCGAAGGCGCTCCCCGGATTGGAGGTCATGGGGTATGGACATATCGGTACCGTAGAAGGATTTGATACCACCTCGCTTCGCGTGCTGAAGGTCGACCAATCGATTTTCGGACTTGCCGCGGTCTACGTGATCCCAGGAAGCGGTTTGAATTTTTTATCTGAATTCTATTGGATCAGAGACGAGGACACACTGACCAATCTTGGCCCCCATATGAATACGCTCTATTACATCCAGGCGGGGTATACCTTTGAGGAAAGATTCACCCCGTATGTCCGTTACGAGGAGATGCAGGTGAAGGAAGGAGATCCCTACATGACGTCCCTCTCCGCCGCAGACGACCGAAGAACCATTGCAGGTATCCGGTACGAAGTCTCCCTGATCAGCGCTTTGAAGGGGGAGATTCGATGGATCGATACAGGGGGAGAAGATTATTGGAAATATGCCGTTCAATGGGCCTTCACATTTTAAATCTTAAACGCGACGGAAGGTAGGATGTCGAAGCTGAACTTTCTTCTCTTTGTATTGACCTTCCTTGTTGGTGCCGTCTCTACAGAAACCAGAGAGATTGCTATCATTATCAATACCCGTTCGCCGATCAACTCGCTCTCGCTGGAAGAGGTCAAGGGGATCTACCTCGGTGAGATCCGACTCATTCGGGGGAGGCGTTTCAAACCGATCGACCAGCATGAGAACCAGGAGATCAGGCAGGCCTTTCTCAAACATGTTCTTGAAATGTCACAGGCGAGCTACCTTAAACATTGGATACACCGTATCTTTCAAGAGGGAATTGATGCGCCGATTCTACGGGAAAACAGCGCCGCCGTCATCGAAACGGTACGCGGATCGGAAGAGGCGATCGGTTACGTCTGGGCCGACGACGCCCTCGATGCCGGAGGAATTAAAATTGTGCTCACTCTTCCTGAGGTTTCTTCCGAAAGGAAATCGACCAAGCAGTCCCTAATATCATGATTCGAAGAGAGGAGAAAGGCGCCACGTCACGCGAGCGCCTTTTCAACTGCGGCGAGGAATTCCTCTATCCGATAGGGTTTCCACAAGAAGGGGAGTGTTTTGATCTGCTCTTCAAATTCTTTTACTCCGCCGTACCCGCTGGTGAAGAGGACCTTCACCTCGGCATCCATCTCCCGGAGTTGTAGATAGGCATTCCATCCCCCGATCCCAGGCATCAGGAGATCGAGGACCACCAGGCGGATTTCACGACCGTGTTTGCGATAAATCTCGATCGCTTCCTCCCCCGTCTCTGCGGTCAGGACTTCGAAATCCCTCTCTTCAAGGAGTTTCTTCTCCAACTCCAGGAGCGTCTTTTCATCATCGACCAGGAGGATCGGCCGCTTCTTCCCCTTCAGAAGGACCTCTTGGCCCTTGGCCTCTTTCCGCTTTGATGCTTCTCGCACCTCTGGAAAGCGGAGCATAAAAATCGATCCTTTGTCCGGTTCGGATTGGACAGAAATCTCCCCGCCGTGCGCTTTCACAATGCCATAAGTGACTGAAAGCCCCAGGCCCGTCCCCTTTCCAAACTCTTTCGTTGTAAAAAACGGCTCAAAAATGCGGGAGAGGACCTCGGGTTTTATGCCAGCCCCTGTATCCCGGACTGAAACCTCGACCCATTCTTTCTTATGTTCAGAATCGGAGAGGGAAGGCATCGACCGAGCGTGCGTTTTCAAAAAGATCGTTCCACCCTCAGGGGGGAGCGCATCCCTCGCATTGACGCAGAGATTCATCAGCGCCTGGTGAAGCTGGCCGCTATTGGCGATGATCTTTGGAGAAGTTGGGTCAAGATCGACCTGGATGGAGACCCCCTGTCCCACCATCCCCTTCTGGAGTAAAAGGACAATCTCAGTGACAAGGCTGTTGACGTCGACCGGCAACTTGATTGATTCCGTTCGCCGGGCAAAGCCCATCAGCTGTTGAATCAATGCGCGCGCGCGAAGCCCCGATTTTTCGATCACTTCTACTGCCGGCAGGCTCGGATCGTCGCGTGCCAGCCGCTTTTTCAACAGGGACGCGTATCCGAGGATGCCGGTGAGGATATTGTTGAAGTCATGGGCGATCCCGCCCGCCAGCACCCCCAGACTTTCCATTTTTTGAGACTGGATTAGTTGCGCCTCCAGCGTCTGCTCCGCTGTGATATCTTCTGCCGCGATGACTGCCCCGGTCAAGACATGTTTATCATCGAAAAGAGGGATGCCGCTGAAGTTGAAAAGGCAGCGATGTTCTTTGTCAGGGAGGGGAATAGAGACCTTCCAACTTCTGAAAGGGGTCGCATTCACCAGGAGGTTTTGAATTTCCGGCTGCAATCCTCCCGCCTTGATGAAGGGGATCTCTGTGATTGGCTTTCCAATCCAGACTTGGCGGTCCGACCGCCTATCCATCTCGGCGAGGAAGGTTGCATTGACATCGATGATAGTTCCGGCGGGATCGACAACGATCAGGCAAACGGGAGAAGAGTGGAAGACTCGAAGGTACCGCTCTTCGGTGGCCTGAAGGGCGCGTCGCTGCGTCGCCAAGGAGACCGACATCCGGTTGAAAGTTTCTGCCAGCCGCCCGACTTCATCGGAAGAGGAGACCGGTATTTGAATCCCCAGCTCTCCGGAGCCGAGCCGCTCGGAGACCCGTGTGAGTCGTTCAATGGGATAGGCCACCCAGCGACGGAGAACCGCATAAAGAATCGCGATTGCAAAAGCGCTCAGCACCAGCGCGAGCTGAAGGTATCTCCAGAAGCTCTCCCGTGGATTCCAGACCAGCGGGTCATCCCTGAACACGACTGTCACCGCCCCCGACAGAAGAGGGATTGTGCGGGAAGGGTTTGCGAGGATGATGGGGGCGATTATATCAAAATGGCCCTGTTCAGGTCGATGGATGAATTCCGTTTTCCCATTGATGATCACACGCCGAAAATGAGCTAAGATTTTAGGATTTTCCTTGTACTCGGAGATCGATGCGCCAAGAAGATCGTGCTGAGTCGATGCCAATACCTTGAGGTTGGCATCGACAATAGCGATGAAGGTAATCGTTCGATCCGTGGCGATATTTTCAACAATCCGCTGCACAGAGTTGAGGTCTCCTTTATTCAGGAGGATCTCGGCAATGTAGTTGAGCTGATCACTGGTTGCCTGCGCGCGTATTTGCAAGTCCTTGATATTGTTCCTCCGTTGCATCCCGTAGGAAGCTCCAGCAATGATGAAGGCGAAGAGAATCCCGCCGACCAGCATCATCAGGACGATGACGGCCGAGATCGAACGGATTCTCCTGACTTTGCTATGAAAATTGTTCATGGCGTTTTAAATCATTGAGAAGATTTTCAAAATAGACTGGTCCATATGGGAGGTCATTCTCTTCCATAAAGCTTTGGAAATTCTTTATGCTTTCCAGAAAGTAGTTCTCGGTATCGCTGAGCCCGAAATAGGTCAAATTGGTCGAGAGATCGGGAATCAGCAGCCCATTCAAGCTTTGCCGGAAGTAATCAGGGCTGACCCTCTCTCGACGCGCCATAATTGCGATGGCCTGGTCCGGCTCTTTCTTCCAGAATTCGCGCGCCTTAAGATAGCCCCGTAGCACTCTCAAACAATCGTCCCGGCGGTACTTCAAGGCATCCTTGTGAAAGATCAACACGTTGATAATTTCGTCCGGGATCTCGCGGCTGGTAAAAAGGATCTTTCCACCCTGTTCGGTGACCAGCCGGCTCAGGATTGGCTCAAACGTCACCACGGCATCTACTTTCCTTTCCGAGAAAGCGGTGTACGCCTCGATTGTCGCGGTCATATTGACGCGAATGACCTCTGATATCTCCATATCGGCTATTTCCAATGCGCGCGCCAACAAATACCCGCCGAGTCCGGTTAACTCGACACCCACCCGCTTATGCTTGAGATTCCTAATCGATTGAAATTCGTGCTGTCCGACGATTCCGTCAGCCCCCTGTGAAACATTCAGGACAAAGACGACGCGGTATTCCTCCCCAAGCCGTGCGAGGAGCATTTCGTTAATTGACATCGCCGCTCCATCCAATCTTCCCAATTGAAGGGCTTTTCTTAGATCACTAAAGGAGGAAAAATCTTTTAAGAGGATCGGGGCTTTTTCCTCCTGAAAGAAATCTTTTTGTTGCGCTAAGTAGAGGATTTCATAACCAGGCCAGTCGATATATCCGATTTGGAGCGGCTCTTCGGGGGGCGCTTGGCAACTTAGCAAGACCGCAATCAAAAAGAAGAAGATAAAAAAGAAACAATTCGATTTCATGCTGAGCTTCACTTAGGGAGGACACACCCAAAAATAAGGTAGTATACACTAAGATAAATCATATGCCTGATTTATACCTCCGTCAAGATATCAGGACATTTAGAAGGAATTGGCCGCCATTAGTCTAGCAACTGTTTTATTTCAAATACTATGATTAATTGCCGTATAGGTTTCCGTTTACTATCGCATTTAATATTACCTGCAGTTTTGTATACAAGAGAGTCAAGGCAAGCATAGATATTCTTTAGCATCGTGCAACCAAAGATAAAAACACCTCAACGCTGCAATTACAGCGGAAAGCTGCCTTTTCTTTCCCTCCAATAACCATTTTGACCTGTGAGCTTTTAGTCCTACTTTTTATTTTTTGTTCTTATTTCAGGGGTAACCAGCGGCTGCGGGAGGAGAGTATAAAGAGAATCTTCGATCCTTCTTCACCACTAAACCCGTGGGGGAGGGAACAGGGCTGGGTCTATCGGTGTCCTATAAAGCACAAGTGGAAGATAGAGGTGGAGAGCACGATCGGCGCCTGAGGTTTGGCTTGAATAGACAGAAGAGCAAACTGCTCCATACCAGCAGGATTCGGCCGACCAAAAGGAACTCAATCCTCTTTGTAAGATTTCCAGTCGAGCCGGACATCCAGGTAATAATACCAATTGATTGACTGGGCAGGGAGTCAATCGACGTGGCGGAGAAACCAAGCAAATTCCAGATTCCTCGGCAGCACCATGAGTGAGCGCAACCTTATTTAGTGCAGGCTTCTCTCCTAGATAGGTTCTTTATTGCCGGTTAGTTCAACATGACGCCTTCAGTAGCTATGTCGATCTAAAGAGATGATGAAATATCGGATATCCCACCCAACCCTACGGCCTGTTTGACTGGCGTAGCCTAAGGAGGACATGTGAATGAAGTTCGGCTAAACTTTCCTGGATTGAATTGAGAACCTTGACAGAGATTCCCGGCTCGATCGACGCATGTAATCACACCGCTCGGCCCCGATTCAAATCGTCCTTCCGAGGAGACATTGCTTGAGGTAACCGAGCAGTTAGGACCGTCGCCTCCCATCCCAGCGTCGCTTAAATTTATCCTAAAGGTACCGACGGCATTCCCGACCATCTGCCCATTGGCGTCGGTGACAGAATCGATTATGTAAAATGTATTGAGGGTCTGCTGGCCGTCCATGTCGAGATCAAAACCATATTCGATATGGTGAACCCTCAGCGTGCCGAACGTATCGGAGCGGAATTGATAAAACGGCTGGCCGACCCCTCCCAGGCTGGGAGGGGTTAAAAGGACTGTGGGAGAATTCGGATCGTCGATTCCAAGTGGGATGGTTTGATAGATCGATCCCTTTCCCTGGCAAGGATAAGGGAAGGGAGGGCCACTGACATCATTCGGACCACAAGGAGCGCCCCTTCCAAATCGGTTATCGATCAAATTGAATCCGCCGGGGAGATGGGGATCAAATTGGGAGGAGCAGAAATCACCGAAGGAAGAGGGGGAGCAGTCGTCGTTGATATTGAAAGGATCGCTGGTATCGGCGAAGGGCCCTCCATCACAACTTCCGGCATTGCCTCCGGCACAGGCGGTTCCAGCATTGTCGGAAGTAGAAAGATTTTTATTGGTACCATTGTTGACCCCCATCCCGGTATTAATCGTAAGGGTCTTGCTGATCTGATTTCCCGCCCCCCAGGTAAGGTCTGAAACAGTGAAGGAAAAAACAGTTAAGATGAGAAGGATTTGTTTCATATTCAGCGCCTTTTCTTTTTTAAAAGATTGCCAAAAACAAAAAAGCCCAAGTCGATTGGCTCTCACCTTGGGCTTCTGGGTTCCCTGGTCTTTCTGACCACCAGCCTCTTTAGGTATATCTTAGATTAAATTATACACGATTTATCAGTTTTGTAAAATTATATGAATATAGCAAATCGGTATCTTAAGGGATAGAGAGGGCTGGAACACTTTTTAGCAAAAATTCAATCTGATGGGCTTAAAATTAATCTATGTATGGTGGCAAAATTATCCGCTCACATTTCGAAGCCAGAAACTGGAGAAAGAATTTTATTTTGCAAAGCGCTTCATCAGCGGAAAAGCTCGCCATCTACATGTAGTGGATAAACCTTTCGACACGCTCATCAACGAGACGTATAGTGGATTGGTACTGATGGTCACCTTAGCATGAAGTAACAAACGATCCATTGGATTGAGATGCGGTCTTTGTTTAGGCAACAAAGCAGCCGCACCCCAAAGCGTGCTGCCATCTGTTGCGAGATGTCTGCGGTCTTCCTCCAACAGCAAGACCATCCGTCAGATTCAGTATCGATCATGAAGATAACCAAGGAATGTTTGAAAGTCGCTCCCTCTATGATGCCGTCTGGAAAGAGACAACCGACAGCCCATACGCAGGTTGATGACTCCGAAGAGCACTCGCTTTGCGTTCACCCTGGAAATGGGAACTGGTGCTGGGTACCCCTTGTCTTGCCCATCTAGAAAAGAGGGGTGGAAACAGATGAATATCCGCCCTCGGCCATAGCAATGATCTCGGGGCTTCTGAGGACTTCGATGGCGATCGATCCAATTATAAAGAGTACGTCGGCCGATTTGGAGGGGGTGGGCGATTTTGGCAACGGATTATCCTTGATCGATGCCAGCAGCGTGCGTTGATATATACCTCGGCCTGCTGTGTCGTTTTTAACTGCTTCTGCAATTGCTCCCTCTGAGGCGACCAGAGTCATTTTTCAAACACAGCAAATTAGATTGCGGATAATTTATTATCTTACCAAGTAATTGTTTTTAAGGATGACAGAGGGGTATCGAATATTAAAAACTATATCTTTTCCTCTTTTTCTATCGTGATTAAGCCTTTTCGAAAACAATAGAGGATCAATTCCGCGACGTTTCGAAGGGCTAGTTTGTTCATGATATTGGCTCGATGTGTCTCAACTGTTTTGGCGCTGATTCCAAGTTTTTGGGCAATCTCTCTGTTTTTATAACCGTCGGCCACATGACAGATGATTTCCCGTTCCCGCTTCGTCAGCGCCCTCTTCTCAACCAATGTTCCCCCTCCATTCAAAAGAGTTTAAACCTGAATCCCCCAATCGTTTTCCGTCGAACCCTTTAAGCCAAACCCCAGGGCGACTCTTTCATCCAGCATGGAATCTCTTGAGCGGAAACAGGGGGACTCATGTAGTACCCCTGTGCCGCGTCGCAGCCCAGCGCGAGCAGCCGATTCCACGTTTCATGGTTCTCCACCCCCTCCGCAATCACCTCCAGGCCGAGATTATGACCCAGGTCAATAATGGAGCGGACAATCACCGCGTTGTTTTGATTCTCCGTCATGTCCCTGACAAACGTCCGGTCGATCTTGATGGCATTGACCGGATGATGATTCAGCGAGGAGTACCCGGTGCCGAAATCATCGATAGAGAGCCGGATACC
The DNA here is from genome assembly GCF_012184425.1 of Candidatus Manganitrophus noduliformans. Classification (NCBI taxonomy): domain Bacteria; kingdom Pseudomonadati; phylum Nitrospirota; class Nitrospiria; order Candidatus Troglogloeales; family Candidatus Manganitrophaceae; genus Candidatus Manganitrophus; species Candidatus Manganitrophus noduliformans. Next base: position 8,333 of record NZ_VTOW01000012.1, on the reverse strand, counting down.
CATTTTGCTCAGGCGGGTGAGGATTTCCTTCGCACACATCTGGTCTTGCATGATGGCGCTTTCGGTGACCTCCAATTCCAGGAAAGAGGGGGCCATTCCATTGACTTCGAGAAGTTCTGCGATCCGGTCCGGAAGCTGCGAATCGTGCAGGTTTCGGGCAGAGAGGTTCACCGCCATGTTGAAGGGGAGTCCCTTCTGATTCCAGTCTCGACTCTGACGGAGTGCCTCCTTGAGGACCCATTGGGTCAGTGGTTTGATCAATCCGGTCCGCTCCGCCGGGAGGATGAACTGATCGGGCGGGACGATTCCATACTGCGGGTGCTGCCACCGCACCAGCGCCTCCACGCCGGTGATTCGACCGGTCTGCATGTTCACCTGGGGCTGATAATGCAGAAGCAGCTGATTGCCGTCAATGGCATGGCGCAACTCTCCCGCGAGGGCGAGCCGGCGAGGACTGTGCGGATCCTGCTCGGGAGTGTAGAGGGTGTAGCCGCTCCCGCTCCGCTTGGCCGCATACATCGCCACATCCGCCCTCTGAATGAGGCTATCGGCGTTGCTCCCGTGTTCAGGGTAAAGTGCGATCCCGAGACTGAGTTCAACAGCAATGGGAAGACCTTCGATTTCAAAGGGCTCTTCCAGCGCCTTCAAGACTTTGGATGCAACCAATGTCGCATGCCCCGCTTCTGCCAGGGGAAGGATCAGGGCGAATTCATCTCCCCCGAGTCGTGCAACCGTGTCGGTCGGGCGGAGGACCTCTTTAAGACGCCGGCCGACATGCTGTATCAGGAGATCCCCTCGATCATGTCCGAGGGTGTCGTTAACTTCTTTGAATTGATCCAAATCCATCAGCAGCAGGGCCACCGATTTGTTTTCATACTGTCCGGCCAGAACGGCTTGTCGCAGCAGATCACGGAACCGTGTCCGGTTGGGAAGACCGGTCAAGGAATCACAGTGGGCCATCAACTGAAGCATCTCTTCGGCATGCTTGTGCTCGATGATATCCCGAAGAATGATGATAAAGAGGATCTGGTCGTTGAGGCTCAGTTTGGAGAGTGAGACCTCTGCGGGAAACTCCGAACCATCCTTGCGCCGCCCAAAGATCTCAAAGCTCAGGCGAGTGGGCTCAGGCCCAGCCGCGAAAGCGCGGAATTGTTCTCGGTGCACTTCGACAAAGCGGGATGGCAAGAGGAGGCTCATCGATTGCCCGATGACCTCTGTGACCTGGTAGCCGAAAGTTCGCTCGGCGCCCTGGCTAAAAAAAGTAATCCGTTGCGTCTGGTCTACCGTAATGATCGCATCGGTAATAATGGTAAGAAGTGCAGTGATGTAGGCTTGGTTTTCGTTCGACATATCTTCTTCTCTCTATTCAGATGGTTACAACTGACCGAAGTGCAATCCCAACCCACCAGGCCAGATCCTCCGCAAGAGCCAGATCCGCCGGACATAGCGGCGGCTCGAATCGGTCGATACAAAGAAATCGCGCCGAGCGTCCGTCCCCTCGCCAGAAGCGGCACAATGATGGCCAATTCCAATCCGAGCAATCGGGCAATTTTAAGATGTTCTTCACCAACACGGCCGACAACTTGGAGAGCGAGCATTCGAAGCGATTCAATTTGATACTGACTGAAGGCCCTAAGGGAAGAGCTCATTACGGAGAGCGTTCCGACCACCTGCTCATGGACATGGATCATCGGCGCCCCGGCGTAGAAACGTATTTGAGGACCCGACATGACGAGCGGATGATCGGAGAATCGTTCATCGACGACCGACGCATCCTGCACAACAAAAACATCGTGCCGTAAAATGGTGTGAGAGAAGAATGGCAGACCGGATAATTCGAGTTGCGACTCCCAGCCAACAACTGATTTAATAGCGTGTCGGTTATCTTTAATGAAGTGAATGAACGCAATCGGTGTTTCGCAGGTATGTGCAGCAAGACGCGTGAAATCGACAAAAGACTCTTCAGATAAAATATTCAATGCAACAGTAATCTCATCAAGGGAGCTTCTATTATTTCTTAAAGCTTATCCAGCTCTGTGACTGATGACCAATAGAACGTTCATCTACATACTGATAAGCTATTTTCTCAAAGGTTTGTCGTAGCTTTCCTGGTATTATTTTCGACCAATTTGGTGACAGTGTTCTCATTGCCGATATTTTGAAGTAGGTCTATATTTCAAAGTTATAAATCAGAAGGCCCAAGACGAGTACTTTTCGTCTTGGGCCTCTGGGTTCTATATTTCTCCGACCGCCAGCCTCTTAAGTGATTTTATACTGTATAGGAATAATTATTACATTAATATATATATTCGGAAAGGATAATTACTCCTAATTATTAACAGCTAAGCTATAACGCATCGCTGACAGTCAGCCGCTGCAAAGACAGAATGCCTCCCTTGGAGCAAGGGCGATACGGGTAGCGTCATAAGAGATTTTATAAAAAGGGTGTTCTGGCTTCTTCTCGAAATGTAGCTCCGATGTGCAATGCGTTTAAATCCTCCATCTTCTGAAACTCCTAGTACAACAAGATGGTCTGAGGAGCCTATCCGAATAAACCACCCGGATAGATTCCTGAGCATAGCGTTTGGAAGTCAATGGCCTCGTTGAAAATCTCGACACAGCGGCAGCGGAATGGATAAACTGAGCCTGAAGGAGCCTTTTTACTCTCACCTCGAGTGTACACTACAAATATCAGATAACAAACATTATGAAGTATTTCCTCTGTGATCATCAACATCAGGTTCTGCATCTTCGATAACCGTAGTAAAATCAATTTCGACATGTTCCGGTTTTTGAAAATGGTATAGTGTGGAAGCCGACTTCCACGGTATTCATTTGTAGATTTACTGCCCTGCCCTTTGAGTCACTCATCCCATCGATTCCGTGATATAAATCTACCGTCTTGCCGATGGCCGCGCTGATCGGCGTGTCCATTTTAACAGTTTTCTCCTTTTCCGTAGGCCTACAGGACGGCCATACTTTTTCTAACTTTCTCGACAATTGAATGCTCATCCAATAGAGCTATATACCTCAGTGGCAGTGTATGAATCTTTAATCCGGAGTAATGAATTTCAGGGAAACCATAACGAGCCAGATCAAGAAAGAATCAGGCCCCGCATTTCTGCGGGGCCTGGGCTATTCCAACGTACCCGAAGGATTGTTATTGAAAGGCATACCAGATTGATGTTTCCTCTCCGTTTTTCCCCTGTACCACCACATTGATACTGGGATAAGAAGGGTTGACTTCAACGGATTGCCCATTACAGGTAGTCGGCAAGGTAATAGTGCCTGAAGTCGCCGTGGATGCTAATAGTGGTCCTTCGACGTCGCAGCCGACACCCCCCGTCGACTTCAGAGAACCATACATGAAGACCTCCTCGATCGGGAACGACACTGGGAGGGTCCAGCTTAAAGTCACCGGGTTACCCAATGTCGCACCGGAGCCGTGGCCGACCGTTGCTTCTACCCCGCTTTGGAGGTTGAACGCTTCGCTGGTCGAGGCCCCCAGGACGCGGGTGTAGACCTCCTGGTTTGAGTCTGCAAAGGTGACGGTCAGGGTGTAGACCGTTCCCGCCGGAGGAAAGGCGGACGGCCCACTCAATTGGTACCACCAACTTCCGCTGTCTTGGAGGTCAAAATGCTCCGTGTTCACCCCGTCGTCCGTGAAAGTACCGGTACTGGTCAGGGGCAGGGTCTGCTGAGATCCGCCAATCAGGCCGGTGATGGTCGCCGAGGCGATCTCGCCGACCGGCGCCCCGACCTGAACTTTCAGGGCGTAGTAGACACCGTCGCAGCCCGATGGACAAGTGATCCCGAGCATCCTCCGCTCGGTAATCACTCCCACCTGAGCCCTTGCCCGTTCTTGGTTTCCATAAAAAAGCCAGCGTCCATCACTCTGCTTCTTGAAAATGAGGCCGTCTCCGTCTTCATCGACGATCTCCTCTACTGTTACCCCATCCTGGGTGAGGATGACGCGTCCGGAAATGCTAATGATGTTGTTCGTCGAATCGAAGGAGAGGACGCGCTCCACGATGAAGGACTCAATCGTAGTTCCTCTCAAATCATCGGCAAATCCTGCAGCGTCTTGGTTTTCATCAAGCCCCCGATGTCGGTAATTGGAGTCATAGAGGGGGAGCAAATCGGTTGCCGCAAGATCAGCCCCTTTGGCGGTAGCCGTGGCTGCGAGGCTCTGAAGAGTGGCGAGTGCGCCTGCTACGCCTTCGCGCTCCGTGGCGGTCGTCGGGATGAAGGCGGAGGTAAAGCTGGTGCTGGTGGTGCCGTTTACCACGATAGTAGTAGCGGCCGTGATATCACCGTTGGTCCCGTCGTCATCTCCGTCGAGATCGAGATTGGTTACCTGCTCGTCAGTCCCATCACCGTCTGTATCGACGCTAATGACGCGGTTGGTCGTGTCGACCGTGATATCGTCGAGGAATCCGTCGAACCCGCTCTGGTCGGCGTCGAACGGGGTGGAGATCAGATCGAAGTTCTCCAGGTCCAACCCGGCATCAACGAGCCATTTCGACACCAGATCCTTAATGACGGAGACGATCACCGCCAACTCGGTTGCCGTCGGCGGAGGAGCGGCCGCAGGATCGGAAAAGGCGGTATCGACGGCCCCGTTTTGCACCTCATACCATGTCCGGATGATCAGATCGGTGAGCGGGTGGATGTTGACAACGCCGGCCGCGCTTCCCACGCTGTAAAGGGCGGTCCCACCGGGCAGATCAACCTTCGCCAGAAAGGGGGCGGTCATTCCAGAGACATCGATCGTATATTTTCCGTCTGTGCCGGTCGTGGCGGTCTTGGATGCGCCGGTGGCGTCCTTGATCGTGATCGTGGCGTTCCCGACGGGGGCGCCGGTCGCCGCCGTTCCCGACACGGTGATTGCGCCGGCGGGCGGATTTCCTCCTGAGCTTCCTCCCCCGCCGCCGCAACTTTGTAACACAAGAGAGAAGAGTAAAAGCATAACGATTGTCCGGATCCGATTTCTTTCGTGCATTCAAGCCTCCTCAATATTTAATGCTGATGACAACTGTATATTTAAAATAAGTATATCAGAGAAAGAAAGTTTTGGAACCCTCCCACTCAATGACCCACATATAACGAATGTGTCAGCAGATGCGAAATTAAACACATCGTTCCTCACTACTGTCCAACTGTTCAAAAGGCGATCTGATAGGCTTCGTTACACCAAAATGGCAAAACCGGGGTAGTCTTGTTTTGCATTACCGGCCGTGAGGAGTTCGTGAGCGCAGGAACGATTGCGACAATACGATTCCAACGAAATGGCGGATGGTACACATTAACACGTGGGATATATTTCGTGCCTGTCTGAGTATACGCTTTTCCGTTCTTCGGCATTGTCCTATTGGATCGGCGGGGCTTGGAGTGTCCTGGTCCTACGGTTGCTCCCGCTTCCTGGACCGGGGGTTAAATGATCCGCTTAATCCGAAATCGGGCGCGGTGAGGCAGGAATAGGAAATCACTGCACCACTTACTTTGCCGTCCGCTTGAAATATCCTTCGAGTCGACCAAAGCCAGATCCACCTGGGCTGCAAAATCCGCCATGTCTGTATTCCTGCCGGCGGAGGCTTTTTTCATCCCCTCCATCGCCGTGTTGACCGCATCACGCAATCCTTTATCCATGACCCGGGGCTCTATTGCGTTCCAATGCTGTTGCGCCTCGTTGACGGTGCTTTGAATCGAAGACCAATCGACCTCGCTCTTGTGCAATAGCGCCCGTGTTTTAAACCCTGCATAATCGAGAAGCGACACTTGGACCGGCACCTGCAAGCTGATTCTGTCTAGGGATTCAATCAGCACCAGATAGGCCCCGACTGACTTCAAGGCGATTTCCTCAGGATGTCCTTGCTGCTGCGCCTGCTCAATCCCGGAGACAAACGATTTCAATTCCTCTTTCGCTCTCTGGGATAGGACTGAATCAAGTTGGGGAGCCTGCTCGCCATATGTTTTGAGCGATAGGGTGATCTTCTCTGTTTCTCCCGCCAAAACGTATTCCGTAATATCCTCAAACGGAGAAGCCGCGGCAAGCAGCTTCTCGTTGCGCGAACTCTATACCTTTGCGACGGCCGCCCTTTTCTATCTCATGGTCGTCGTGATCCTTTCCCTCAATGGACGCTTTATTCCATCGGCCTTTGTTTCTATTGTCGCCGTCTTTTGCTTGCAGTACTTTTTCCTTTCGCCTGTTTTTTCTTTAGGCGTCAGCGAGCCGCTGGATGTGGTCGTGCTGATTACCTTCGTGACGACTGCAATCGTCATCACCCGACTCGTGTCAAATCGCGCAGTTCGCAGAAGTAGTTGGAGCGGTCGCATCAGGAAATTGAAGCCTTGAAAGACCAACTCCGGCTCGTGATCGATACCATTCCTGTGCTCGTCGTGGTCGGCCGGCCCGATGCCTCGCTTGAATTCATCAATCGGCGCTGGCTGGAATATTTGGGCCTCTCGTCGAAGGAAGTCGAGGGGTGGGGGTGGACGGCGGCGATTCATCCCGAGGACGCTCAACGTTTCACAACCGAGTGGCGCTTGGCCATGACATCGGGCAAACCGTTCGAGCAGGAAGCGCGCATCCGGCGCGCGGACGGAGAATATCGGTGGTTCCTCCACCGCGGCGTGCCGTTGCGGGACGAATGGGGGAATATCGTGAGGTGGTACGCGACGAGCACCGATATCGAGGACCGTAAGAGGGCTGAAGCGGCCCTGCAGGAGGCTCAGACGGAGCTGGCGCACGTCACGCGCGTGACGACGCTGGGGGAATTGGCGGCCTCCATCGCCCACGAAGTCAACCAGCCCCTCTCCGGCGTCGTGATCAACGGAAATGCCTGCCTGCGCTGGCTGGCCTTTGCGACGCCAAACCTGGAGGAAGCGCGGCAGGCCGTGGATCGTATTGTCCGTGACGGGAAGCGGGCGGGTGAGATCATCGGCCGGATTCGAAAGCTTTTGCGGAGAACCGCAACACAAAAAGAGCGATTGGACATCAACGATACTGTTCTGGAGATCGCCGTCCTGGCCCAGGGGGAAGTCCGCAGAAATAAGATCGCGCTGCGAATGGAGCTGGCCCCCGATCTTCCGCCTGTGTTGGGCGACCGGGTGCAGTTGCAGCAGGTCTTGTTGAATCTGATCATGAACGGGATCGAGGCCATGAACAGAGTGGACGATCGACCGCGGGAGCTGGTGATCAGAACAGATTTCGGTGAGACCGATCAGGTGCGCGTCGCCGTTCAGGACTCCGGTATCGGGCTGGAGCCGCAGCATATCGAGAAGATCTTTGACGCTTTCTATACCACGAAGAGCGAGGGCATGGGGATGGGTCTGGCGATCAGCCGTTCCATTGTCGAGAACCACGGCGGCAGATTATGGGCCGCGCCGAACAATGACTCCGGCGCGACCTTTCTGGTCACCTTTTTGAAGCACCCTTGACGGAGCCGGAAGCGATTGTCTTTGTCGTTGATGACGACCCATCGGTCAGGGACGCTTTGGGAGGCCTGATTCGGTCGACCGGTTGGAGGGCGGAGACGTTTGCTTCCGCGCAGGACTTTTTGGAGCGCCCCCGGGCCGAGGTGCCCGGCTGTTTGGTGTTGGATATCCGGCTGCCGGGCCTCAGCGGGCTTGAACTGCAGCAGCGCATGGTCGAGGTTGGCGTCCGTGCGGGCGATGAAAGCGGGCGCGATTGAGTTTCTGATCAAGCCGTTCGGCGATCGAGACTTTCTGGATGCCGTTCAGCAGGCGATCGACCGGGATCAGGCCGCGCGCCGGGGACAATTAGAGATGGCCAGGTTGCGAAGCCGGTATGAATCGCTGAGCCCCCGGGAGCGGGAAGTGATGGAGCGGGTCGTCTCGGGGCTACTCAATAAACAGGTCGCGGCCGAATTGGGGACCAGCAAGATCACCGTCAAGGTTCACCGGAGCCGGGTCATGCAAAAAATGGAGGCCGATTCTTTGGCGGACCTGGTCAGAATGGTTGAAAGGCTGAGGACCCGGCAGGGAAAGAAAGGGTAGAAGGGAACTCCGGAACATTGCCGCCTATACCAAAGTATAATTGATCATCTCTTTGAACGTTGCTAGTGGTCAGTCAAGTTGAAAGTGATGGATAAAGGCGATGCAGTTTAAGGCGAGCATTTTGCGAAGTGAATTGCCAGTGGATTTTCGCTTGGGCTTCATTGCGTGCTCGCTCCAATGCCTGAACTGTAAAAACCAAGATTTGATCTGACATTTTATGTTGGGGTTCCTGGATGTTTGGTTTCTCCTGATTGTCAGATCGTCTTATGCGACGAGCATCTTCTCCTTGGCCAGAGGCAGACTGTCGATGAATG
>NZ_VTOW01000011.1 GCF_012184425.1 Candidatus Manganitrophus noduliformans | reverse complement strand
CATTCATCGACAGTCTGCCTCTGGCCAAGGAGAAGATGCTCGTCGCATAAGACGATCTGACAATCAGGAGAAACCAAACATCCAGGAACCCCAACATAAAATGTCAGATCAAATCTTGGTTTTTACAGGTAAGACACTCAGGTAGTCCATCCTGCCGTTTCGCTACTTTACTTATTATGACCAAGCGCCTTCCCCACTACGACCGCCGGAGACCATTCGCTTACCCGGCCTTCATCGAACACCGCCCGCACCCGACAGGCCAGCTGCCCCCATTGTAGGGCCAGTTGCACATTACGGTGAACAAACCCCTCTCTCCGCTCATTCTCCCCGGAGGCCACTTCGATCCGAAAGCATCGCGCGCTCTGGCGGCGAAGTCTCGGTGACACCCCTTCATTGGTCAGGAACTCCAGCTCATAGCTGGTCGCCCCCGGGTACTCTTTCCAGCAGAGTTTCCAGAACGTCGACCAAGCAATTCGTTTTTCGGGAAGGTCCCGAACTTCGTCTTCAAGGGTGGCGACCATCTCTTGGACCGGACGGGCCGCTTCCCCTCGAACCGGCAGCGCGACAAAGGAAGCGATCATCAACAACCATGCCGTTCCTGCGGCTGCCGTCACCAGGGGAGGCCACCGATGCGGCCTCCCCTCCCGAACATCTTTTTCCTTTATGACATCCAAGTCCTTACCATTCTACAGCGCCGAAGATCGTGTTATCGATCATCACGGTCCGGTCCGGCACAATGGTGCCTGGAGCAAGGTCGGACTGCTGGACCAAGCTCTTGAAACCGATCGTGACGCCGTCTGCGGCACGCGACCGGAAGAAGACCGACCAGGCCCCGATGGTTACACCGTCTCCGGTGACGGTGGAGTTGCCGGCAGGGACGGGGAAATTGGTCGGCCCGCCATGCACCACGCTGTGGTAGCCGTAGCGGCCCAGGTTCCCCATGTCGAGATGACTGTGCTCCAGGGCGTGGAAGGTCGTCCGATCTTCCATGGCGGCAATGCTGCCGACGTGGAAGGGCTCCCCTTCGTCCGCCCGAAGGGAGATCTTGCTTCCCATCACCATCGCCAGATGATTCATGTTATCATGCATGATGATATCTCCGATGATCCGATTGCGGAATTTCGGGTTCTGTGTGGAGGTTCCGGCGAGGGTCGGGAGGTTGCGGGCGGGATTAAAGGACATATTCCCGGGATCGTAGTTGATTCCCTTAATATTTTTTGGATCCTCGGCCGCGAGAACCTTGTATTGCGCAGCGAAGGCCACATTGACCTCGATCACCCCCTGCATGAAAAGCCGGTCGGCATCGCTGACCGGGACCGTCTCGGTGAGGACCTCCGCTTGGGTGGCGACGTTCTTACCGGGAAGGACCTTTCGACCGGAGGGGATTCTTACACCTGGCGCGACGCGGGCCAATCCCGACACCATGGCGTCTTTCTCAATGATAGCGCCGTCGACCTCGGCATTGAAGCTGACAAAGGAGGGGCAGACAGCAACGCTGCCGGGGCAGATCCCTTCTCCTCCAAGGCTTGCAGGCCCTTTCACCGTGGCCCCATGGGCCAAGATCACCTGCTCACCCATCGAAACCGCCCCGGCCGTGGCATCAACGACCGCGCTGTCCTGAACGTCGCTCTCCGCGCCGATATGGATAGTAAGCGCAGGATCGGCCCCGGCGCGCAGTTCGGCGAAGGGAGCCACATAAACAGAGTCGCCGAGGTGGACCTTGTCTGCTCCGGTAACAGTGGCGGTGGGGTCGACAAAAGGAGCATTCAGAGGGGGCGCCCCCTGCTTGGCCTGCACAGGCATTCCCCATACTAAAATGAGACCCATGAACACGAAATAAGAAATGAGCATCGATCGTTTTGGCATGATATGGATCCTCCTCGAATGATTGTGTCGGTTGTGTTAACGCTGAAATGCAAGTTTGACGGCTCTCCGCTGTAACGGGATAACGAAGCCCGTCCATCCCTAAAATAACTCGGCTCATCAGAAATGGGCGACTATACAGGACCCCATTCGGTCCGGAAGCGGATCGCAGATCTTAGACCGAAGCAGACCGAATCCGACCCTGGACAATCATGGAAAGATTGGATTGTCGCAATTAGAATCATTTGCTGATCGTACTCCCTTTCCTAACAAAGAAAGAGTAAGACTCCCCGTTCACAACCAGGGCCTGTCTGGTTCATCAGGGTGGGATCCTTTCACTCCGGCGAATGAAAGTGCCAGAAACAATATTGACGTCTTCTTGGGCGACTTCCTCGGTTCAGTTGCTGCAGAAACATCTCCATCGTGTCTTCGGACCGACGAGTAAACCTGCAGACAGTGGCCAGCCCTCGCCGAATCTCTTAACGCAGACCGTGGTATAAGCAATCGGTATGCCGCAGAAATGTATCTCGCTTCCTCCAAAAACCGAACCGCTATTTCTGGACAGGTAAGGCGCCCCGCCCAAAATCTAGATGGAGGTGCCGGAAAACGAGCGCTTTTAGAAAACCATCTGATGTAAATCTGGCAGCTTCCGGTCGTTGATGACCGTCCCACAGCATTAGGCCGGGTAATCGGCGAGCGGAGGAGTGTGGCCAAATAATGTACGCTGGTTTTTTGACAGTTTCCAAATTCATAAAAGAATGAGCCGAAGAGCGGCATGAGGCAATTTCTAATCCCCCCTGCTGGAATCTGATCACGCCACACCTCCGGCCTTCCACCTCATCACGCTATGCTGCTCGATCATTTCCGGCATTTCCGGGAATCACCCGAGATCCCCCTCAGCAACTTCGTTACGTCATCCGCAGGAAGCGGAGAGCTGAAGAGAAAACCTTGGATTGCATCACAACCGTGAAGACGCAAAGAATCAAGCTGGGTTTCTGTTTCAACCCCCTCTGCAACGACTCTTAATTTCAGCCTGCGCGCCAGATCGATCATGCCAATGATAATGGCCATGCTGTCCTGCTTGCCGGAGGTGTCGACAAGGAAAGAACGGTCCATTTTTAAGACATCGATCGGGAAACGCCTCAGGTAGGTCAAGGAAGAATACCCGGTGCCGAAATCATCCATTGCGATTCGTATTCCCATCTCTTTCAATTCAAAAAGTGTCGCGATGGTTGCCTCGATGTTCTGCATCATGATTGTCTCGGTGATTTCGAATTCGAGATCGGCCGGATTGACTCCCGTCTCCTTTAACACCCTCTTCACTGTTTCGACCAGAGATTTCTGCTGGAGTTGGTAGGCGGACAGATTGATCGCAACCCGAATCGGGGGGAGACCCGCCCACTGCCATTTTTTATTCTGCACACAAGCCGTCTCGAGTACCCGTTGTCCGAGCAGGCCAATTAGCCCCATTTCCTCAGCTAAGGGAATAAAACGAGAAGGGGGGATCACGCCGATACCCGGGTAATTCCAACGAGCCAAGGCTTCTACACAGACAATCTTGCCTGTCATTAGGTCAAGCTGAGGCTGGTACTCCAAAAAAAGCTCGTTCCTCTGCAGTGCATCGCGCAGGCCGCTCTCCAGGGTCAGCCGTTCCAGAATCGCGGCGTTCATCTCCGCCGTATAAAAGTGGTAGCAATCTCCTCCCTCCCTCTTTGCCCACATCATGGCGCTGTTGGCGTTTTTAAGCAGGGTCTCCGCTTCATCTCCATTCAGAGAAGAGAGCGCGATCCCGATGCTTGCGGTGATTCGAAAATCGACCGTCATGATTTGATGATCCTTCAGTCTGTGGGGCCCTGACAATTCCTCTCGGACCTTCTGGGCCGTTTTTACAGCCTCTTCTGCTTCGGTAATATGGGCCAAGATCATAACGAATTCGTCGTCGCCGACACGCGCAACCGAATCCCCTTCCGACAGGATCCCTTTGAGACGCTCCGAGATCGATTGCAGCAAAAGGTCGCCGAACAGAAATCCCAATGTCTCATTGATCAGATGAAATCGATCAAGATCGAGCGACAATACAGCGACTTTAGAAAATCGGCGCCGCGCCCGCGTCAATGCCTCATCCAAACAATCGTGCGCCCCAACACGATTCGGAAGGTCCGTCAGGTAATCATGATGAGGGATAGAGCGGATTCGTTCCATAGAAGCCTGTCCTACACAAGTGGGGCGACTTTTCATCTTCAACGTCGGGCCTCCCCTTTTCTACCCGAAGGCTTAAACCTTACTCAAGATCGGTATCACGAACATGATCAGAATAAAATTCGAACAGTCATCTCTCCGGAGTAAGCGCTGTCTGAACCGGGAAACGCCTTCCCAGGAATGAAAGCAGCCGTCGAAATTTCCACCCGTGCCAAACGAGAAATCTTCAATCCTACGATAAGGTCCACCTCATGGCCAAGATCTTTCGATTTTCCGGAGGGGTCCTTTTTAATGCCGACATCCCGGAGGGTGTGATTCGGCGCCAAATGTGAATAGACAAGCGAATAGGAGTAATAGACAAAATCCAAAGAGGTCTTTTTAAAAGGGATGATTCCGAGTCCAAAAGTTCTGATCCTCATATTGCTCAGTTCCGGATCAAATAATTCGCCATAGTACTTGAATTTCACGGCCCCATTGAATTTTCCCTGGTTGTCCTGAAGCCCGGTTTGCCGGAAGCTTCCGTCCACATCATCCAGCGGATTAGGGTCGCCCGATCCAAAGGCATAACCGAGGGTGATGGAGGGCTCCATCCATTGATCGAAAAGGTAAGTCCAGCGCAAATCGGCCCCATACCCTTGCAGCTTCACAGAACCATCCCGCCCTGAAATGGAAGCGAGATCCAGCCAATACTTTTGGTTCTGAAAAGATTTTCCTCTCCAGGAAAGTCCGACGAATTCGGGATTCTGGTCTCCCCCTGGACTGTGCCGGGCAATCCAATACAGTGCAATTTTGTCTCCCTTACTCGGCTCATAGGCGGCATAGGCAACATAGTTTCGTATTCGATCCTCTGGATCCTCGGGATCAAACAGGTTCGAACTGACGGAGAATTCCAAGGCAAAAAGGTCTTTATTCAATTTAAGGCGGACGGCGTCGAGGTTTTCATCGTAGATCCATTCCCGTGAATCGGCAAAACGTTGTCGTCCCACCTGTAAATCAATTGCAGGGAAAACGGCACCCCTCCAAAGGATGTATCCTCTTTTGAGTCGGACTTTGGTTTCATCGGTCGTTTGCCCTTCCCCATCCATAAAGAAGCGCTGATCGGTCAGCCGCGCCTCCGCGAATATTTCAATATCGGTGCGTGGAATGACCTCTGTCGCAAGGCCCAATGTAGTTTCAGTTCGATTCTGGTCGTCTTCCTTCTTATTGTTTAGATCGCGATTGCTTCTTCTTAGAACACTCAATTGCATCTTTGCTCCTATCGAAAGATGCGGCGTTACCTCGAATCGTAAAGCAGGTGAGGCGTCCGGATCCAGAGAAGCGCTTGAGACGGTTTCTTCGGCAGCGGGTTGGTCCGCTTCCGTGACAGCCGGTTGAATCTCCCTCGCAAAGGCAAATGGACCTTCCATCAAAAAAAACAATCCAATCAGCGGAAGTATAAACGTCTTTGTCGATTTGATCTTGACGGTCTCCTAATTTGAGCTTTCCGAAGCTGATAGAGCCCGGCATAGCATCCAGTACGCCGAAGGAGTTCTTCATCGGCGCTTTGCTCAATTATAGAGCATCATTCTCGACACCATCCGCACGAAATGTTCTCGCGAATGGCGCTCCGGAGAAGACGAATCGTGGAGGGCGACCCGTCGGTTGAAAAGGCTCACTTGATGGAGACCCTACAGGCGCACGATGAGCGACCAGACCCACTCTTTTAGTTCCTTATGATCGCCGCATCAAAACGCCCTCGCTCCAACGTCTCCCTGGCACAATGCAACAAAGCCGGAGCAAGGTCTTCCAACGCCGGCGCACAGTGCCTGATGCAGGTTTTGAGCTGTCGCCCGACAAGGAGCGCCGCCAAATACCATGCATAGGTTCGATCCGGAATGGCGGTTCCGGACAGCTCCTCGTATGTTCCTGGGAATCCGGCGACGGCCTCTGCAACTTCATTCATTCGGGCTCCTTCCAGGAGTGCCAAGAGCAAAAGACGACTTCCAAATAACGCAAGATCATAGGCCGGATCCCCCAGGGAAAGGCTGTCCATATCAATGAAGGTCAACCCGTCGGAGTCAAACAGAATGTTGGCGGCGTGAAAATCTCCGTGGATCGTCATGACACGGCTGTCGGGCAACAGCCCAGCCTTCTGAACCAGTAGGCGGTAAACATTCTCAAGGGACGGCCCGAGCGGAGATAATCTCTGAAGGACGACCGGCATGATCTTCTTTTCCAACCTGAGGAGAATCTGATTCGAATCATTCAGTGGAAGATCCTCCATCCCGATCTGATGGAGGTTTGACAGATCGAAGGCGGCCATCTTCATCAACGGGCTCAGGGAGATCTCTGAAAAAAGATCACCAATGGTATTGCCCGTGATGAACGATTCCCAACGGATGCCCTGTTCGTCCTCCAACCCGAGCGGTTCAGGAATCCTGAATCGCCGAGAAGACCACCCCCAAAGGCGCATCAAATTTCGATGCGCCGTTACAGTCGATTCACTCGACGCGACTTTTCCGACAAACGTATAATCTCCCTCCGAGAGGAGATACCGAAGCGCACACCGTCTCTCCGGATGGTAGTTCATCACATCCCAGCGAATCGGTCCGGGTTTAAGGAAACGGCGGATGCATCGACCCAACCCGCTTCTCAACCTCCCCTCATCCGTCATCTTTTGAAGAGCGCGAAGGGTCGGATCTTCAGGAAAAACCCACCCGACTGCATTCCAGGAAGGAAAATGAATCACACGGACGCGATTCGTCACTGCGGCGAGCTTCTCCCGGTAATGCTTCGCGCTCTCGCCCTGCGGTAGAAAAAACACCGTCAAAATTGTAGGGTCTTCTTTCCCGTAGAGCTTGTAAACTACCTGGAACGACCTCTTGAAGTAATACCTCACATTGACGATTTCACATCGGTCGGGAACGCAATGATCCCCGAGGGTGCCCTTCAGGTGGGAGAGGACATGCGCCTGATCATAAAACTCATCAACCTGCCCATAAAAGGGATCCGGGGAAACGTTCCGATGGGTTTTCCCGAAGGGACTCCTCGCTCCTCGCTGTAGGTGGTTCCATTTCACATTCATCCGATTTCCTTAAAACCCCTGTACCACAAAAGACGCAGACGAGATGCAGAGCTCCCCGTCGGCCTCCACCCTGTATTTCATTTGAAGCAGAGACCCGTTTTTAGGCCGATAGGCCGGTTGATCCAGAATCGATTTGAACGGGACGCGACGAATCACCCCCTCCAGCATTCTATTGCTCCAAAAATGCCCGACGACGGCGACGTTCTTCCCCGCTCCCAAATCCGATTCCAATCTGCCGCGGAAGCAGACGGCCCGGAGATAGACATCAAAGAGGCTCTCCCCCTGAGGAAGCCGAGAAACACGATACTGCTGGATGACATTCAGCTTGTGCTTCGACTTACATAATCCCTGCCATCGGCCGTAGTGAAGTTCTCTCAAATCTTCTGCCGTGTAGACCGGAATGCCTCTTTTTTGAGCAAACGAACTGATCGTCTCCACCGCGCGGGTCAGCGGGCTTGAATAGATGATATCAATCCGTTCGTTCTGCAATGCGAGGTCAATCTCATCTGCCTGCTTTTTACCGGTTTCGCTCAGTGGAACGTCCTCCCATCCCAAATAGCGCTCGCCGTTCCATTCCGTTTTCCCATGTCGGATTAGGAAAATCCGCCCCTCCTTCATCCCGCGTCTCCCCTCCGCAGATCCTCGTAAATCCGGTCGAGCTCCATCCCCGCCCGTTTCCAGGAGAAGTCAGCGGCCCGCGCAATCCCCCTCTCTCCCATCTTTCTCGCCCGCTCCGGATTTTGAAGCAGAGAGACGACCTCGGAGGCGATCGCTGCAGGGGAGCCGGGCGGAACCAGCCGGGCCGTCTCACCGGCAACGACCACCTCCGGAATCGCGCCGACGCGCGTCGCCACGATCGCCCTTCCGGCCGCCATCGCTTCGACCAAGACGAGACCGAATCCCTCCCATCGGGAAGGGACGACCAGTACATTTATGAGCGGGTATATCTTCGACATATCGGCGATGTATCCTGTAAAGATAATCTCCTTTTCGATCCCGAGCTCCTGGGCAAGACGCTGCAATTGAACCAGCCGCTCCGCCTCATCAGCGGCGCCGATGACGAGGAAAAGGGTCTCCGGAACCTGTCGGAGGATGGTTTTTGCCGCGTAGATAAAATCGTCCTGGCCCTTTTGTTCCGAGATCCTTCCGACGACCGCGACGATCGGGCGGTCCAACGGAAGGCCCATCTCCCCCTTGACCCGCTGCGCATCCTCCCGGGGCTGAAACCGGGAGAGATCCGCTCCATTGAGGATCACATCGATCCGCTCCCAGGGAAGGCCGACTCGTTGCACAAGGTGCTCCCGGACCGACTCCGAGCAGGCGATCAACCGGTCCGAGAAGCGATCTAAAAGTCGATCATAGATGAGACTTCCGTCCCGCTCCCATTTATCGTCGTACTGGTTGTGATAGTGGGCGACGATTCTCACCCCCCGCTCCCTGCATAAAACTCCGGCGAGACGGCCGTAAAGATTCGGCTTGTACGAGTGGGTGTGGAGGAGGTCGATTCGATCCCGCAGGATCCATTCGCAAAGCTGCGCCACGACCTGAAACTTTTTTTCATCCCGGTCCGGGGAAAAAATAGGGATGCCGAGACGGCGAAACCGCTCCGCCACCTCTTCCCGAACGTCGGCATGGTCGGAGTACCGTTTCAGGGTATAGAGGGAGAGTTCATAGCGCTCCGGCGGAAGGGCCTCCAAAAGATGGTAGACGGCGGCCGGGACCCCTCCCAGGCCAATGCTGTTGATCACATGCGCCACCTTTAACCGTTTCATCGTTCGATCTCTCATCGCAGCGCCCGCTCGGCTCGAAAGAGGAGGCCTTCCACCTTTTCCTCCCAATCTTCCTCTTTGAGTCGAAACCGCTTGCAGGCAAGCCGCAGAAAGGTAAAAGCGCGATAGAGCGGCACCCTTTTCAGAAGATCGGCCGGCTGTAGGGAGAAATACCCTTCCAGAAATGCATCGATCGAAGAGGCGGCGCGCTCCGGCAGACGGGTCGTCAAATAGACGATAAAATTCCCGACGTCGAGGGCCGGGTCCCCCTTTGCGAAGAGGTCCCAATCGACCAGCCAAACACGATCATCTCCATAAAAGAGCTGTCTTAGATGAAAATCGCGGTGGATTGGGGCATGCGCTCGGTGATCGACCACTCTCTCTTCCCATTCGTGCAACGCCTTGAGGATCGAATCGATGCGCGACCGATACGAAGGGATCTGCTCTGCAAGGAGGAGAGGGTGGGGATGAATAAGATCGATGAGATGATCAGAAAGCCATCTGATCTCTCCCACCGGGACCGCCCGTGCATGGAGGCCGGCAAGCGCCTTCCCGGCGAGGACAAAATATCGACGGCTGTTGGGCAGAGTGATCAGTTCGGGAAACGGGACCCCCTCGACGAATTGTTGAACCGCGAAACGCGCCCCCGGATCATAATATAGAGAGCGAGGAACTGCCAAAAGAGAGACCGGTCGTTGATGCTCCTTTGACAGCGTCTCCATGACGCGCGAGGTCTCCTCTCCTCTTTCATCCTGATAGAACTTCGCAACGCAACAAAATAGCGGCTTGGAATGAGCCTGCCTCCCCCGGGGGAAGAACCGGTATTGAACCACCTTTCGTTCACCCGGGGTCTCGCTGAGAACCTTCGCAACCCATCGGACGGGACGGTCTCCGTCCATCTTGATCCGCTCCAAGATTCGTTTGGCGGCGCCGGCCAGATTCACCTTCATCGATCAATACACTCCACAATGGCCTCCGCCGCTGTGCGGTTGCCGATGACCATCCGGTCCGATTCGTAGTTTCGCCGGATCTGTTCCAGAACCGACGCCGACGCGCAGAGACGAGAAATCTCGGAAGCGACCGTCGATGACCGCTCTGGAAAGACGAAGGCAAGCCCCTTCTCCTCCAGGGATCGAACCCGCTCCTCCTGATCATCGAACTTCCGGTCGCTGGGAAGGAAAACGGCCGGCGTCTTGGTCAGGCGGATCTCATTGACCGTGTTGTAGCCCCCTTCGGCGATGACTATATCCGACAGGGCGATCAGATCGATCAAATCCGGTTCATATGAGACGATCTCCATTCTCTCCAGGGGGCGGAGGGAACCCTTGAAATTCGGCCCCGTCACGACCAGATGCCTCAGGTTCGGCATTTGCGGGCAAAGTCGCCGGTGAACCTCGAATACCGTTTCGAAAAAAGATTCGGCATGGTCCGCAAATCCTCCTCCTCCCGTCGTTGAAGTGAGGAGATACTCTCCCTCTGCGATCCGGTATTTCGTCTTCAATGCCGATTGCGTCTCTTTCCGCGGAAGCCGGACGATCGGCCCGACATAGATACTCTTTCGCTGAAGCGATACAGGAAGATCGACCGAGAACTCCTCCGGCAGGTGAGGAATGACGATCCGGTCGACCCAATCCAGCGCCGGGTTATCAAAGATTTCCGCTTGCCTCGATTCCTTTGATTTTCGCATTACATAGACCCGCCGCAGGAAAGGGGAATCGGGTTCACACCGAATCTCTCCGGAAAGGAGGGTGTCGTAAACCAAGACGTCCGGCGAAAACGAGAGAACCGCATCGTGCCAGCGTGAGCCTCTATCGGGATTCTCGACAAAGAGGCGGATGTCTGGGTCCCACGGGGCCGGCGGAGCACTTCGGGTGTAAAAGAGGATTTCCGCAGAGGGCCGCAGAGCGCGGATCTCCGCGGCGATGTTCCGACCGCGCATCAGATGTCCCATTCCCCGACGATTGTGCAACTGAAACAGAAACCGACCTGGCGATTTCAACGGCTTATCTCCCGCACCACTCATATTTGTTGTCTCAACGCGTGAAGTTGTTCGACTGCGTATCGGAGCATCGCCGGATGAAATCGATTTTTCTTGAACATCAGCGCAAGGTAATAGATTTCAGCACAGACCCGACACCAGATCAGTCTCTGTCGACAAAGGGTTTCCCCCGCACGCTTCTGATATCCGTCTAAATAGGCAGCAACGCCGTCTTCGAGCAAATCCGCCTTCCCCCCGTTTGCGCCGATGATCCGCTCTTCAAACAGAGGGACATCATACTTCAAAGACGCCGTCAGCATCGCGAGCTCCAGGTACGGATCCCCTTTTTTGCAGAGGTCGAAATCGATCAGCGACCAGCGGTCGCCTTCTCTTAATACCTGGGAGCAGACAAAGTCGCCGTGGCAGAAGGTGTACGCCGCCGGATCGACCTTGGGTACATTTCGCAACAGGAGGGCCAGGGTTTCCCTGAGGAACAGCTCGAGCGCCGACTGGAAAAAAGCGATCCAGTCGATGTCGTCGCGAAGCTGTTGGATAAACGCGTTTAAATCCCATACAGGAACCTCCACCGCCCGAAGTCGATGGAGATCCCGATGCAGACCGCCGAGCCCTTCCAGCGATTCCCGGAAGTTTCCGGAATCGAGCTGAGAAGCCAGGTCGCGACCCGGCACTTCCTTCTGAAAGAAAAGGGAGCGATCTTCGTCGATCCCCCGCGGCGCAGCCACGGAGAAGGGCGCACTCGAACGGGCGACCGCTAGATAAACGGCTGCCAGCCGATCATACGCCTCCCGCAGCCGCGACCGCCGTTTGAACTTCCCAATGGCGGAGGACCCGTTCCCCGACAGGGGGACGAGTCGAAACGTCAGCCTCCGAAGAGGGACATACCGAAGAATATCGACACGGTGAGCACTGCGATCCATTCCGCCAAACAGGGAGGAGAGCGAGTTCAAATATGGGTCCATCGGGAAGTCGCAAAACTCCATCCGATCGGTCTTGGCCGCGTAGTGAAGCATGCGGGCTCGAAAATCGATCGTGCCGGTTTGATCCCATGATTGCAGCGACCAGTAAAATCGGTCCAATGTCCATCCACCGTCCAGTCGCCGCTTCCCTTTTATTTCCGCATGGACCACAACCTTCTCCCCTCTCTCCCGCTTCTTTTGAAGCAGGTCGAAGAGTCCCTCCTCGTTTAAAGGCGCTTCAAACCGCCGGAGGAAGGGATAGAAAGGATGTCCCGATTCTATAAAGGGGAAGAAGTCGACCGGCCGAACGACCACTCGACCTCCTTCGGTGTTTCGCTCCGCCAATGAGGAACTCCTTCGATCTGGATCGACTCAGCTCCGTGGGCCAGGAGATGCACTATCTTTCCACTGCGGTTCTGTCGAAAGGCCAAGAAGCCGCCTCGGAAAACGAGTCGATCGGTTTGCAAATACGCCGTTCTTTTATCCGGGAAGAGATACCAATCATGAAAGGGCTCACCTCCTTTCATTCCGTCCACACGAAAGAGACAACCCTTTTCCGCAGGGGACGCTGCCTGATTCATCGCGGAGATGAGAGGTGACGGAGAGGCGGTCGGCGCCAGCACGGTCGTAAAAGAGAGCGACTGCGCCGCAGTCCGGGTGATCCGGATCACCGGGGCCCTCCTTTTGACGCCGTATTGACGGGAAACCCATCCCGATTCGATCGACAGCGCCGCATCCGGCGCCCGGTGCGACCGCACCTGCAACAGCGGGGTTCGGACGACCCATTCCGTTTCACTCGCCTCGGAATAGACCAGGCCGTCCCACTTCTCGGATAAATGGAAGGAGAGCGCACAGTTGTGTGGAACCCCATCCTCGATTTCAACATCGTCATGGACAAAGAGATATTCCCGGCACATGTAAATAAACAGTCTTGTATGCCGGGGGGAATACTCCGCGCTTCGCGCCTGGGCCGACACCCAGTCCGATTCCATTCCAATGGAGAAGGCCTTCTCCGCGATCTCCACCTCCGGCCCATGTTTGGTCCGGGAGAGATAGCGGGTCTGATCCTTTCCATCGATTGAGACGGTATTATGGAAGGCGGTGCTCTTGAATCTTCCGCGCCAATCGATTCCCTCCGGGTCGGGGTCGGACGAGTAGGTATACCGGCCCGGGTCGATGATCGCCGGCTCCCCGTTCACGTAGTAGCAGAAGCTGAAGAGATCGTAATGGCTGTGGCTTCCCTCCCCCAACAACGCGCAATCGTAAAAGACATGCTGACGGCGCGCGTAAGTCGCAGGATCTTCTCCCCAACCGTCCGAGAAAACAAAATATCCTGATCGGCTGAAATGCCGGGAAGGCGATTCAGGGGGGATCCCTTCACGCCCGAGCGTGCCTGCCCAAAGAAGACGGTCGTTGTGAAAGAGCCGTCCTCCCCTTCTTAGCAGTTCAAGATGATCTCCATTGTCGGAGTCGTTGATCAGAGGGATGTCGCCGTTCGGCCATTGCATGTACATGCTGAACGCGAGGGCCCGATGCAGCCGATCCAGAAGGAGATCGTCGAGAGGGAAGCAGTTCAATCGCGCCCACTCTATGAACGAGAGGGCGGTCTCCAGGACCAACTGATGGTAGTGCGTCGAGAGTTCTACATGAACGCCGTCTCCAAGGAAGTCGGTCAGCAGATTTTCGGTCAGCTTCTTCCCCCCCGTCTCAAGAAAATCGGAATGAAGGCGAAACTCCGGAAAGACGACACCGACCAGGAACACGGAATACAATTGAAAGGTTCGGTGGTTGCGGACCGGCTTCAGATGTGTGGAAATGTAGCGCGTCTCCTCGGCAATCCGCGCGAGCCACCTTCGCAGAAAGCCCGCCGTCAGAAACGGCTCGCAGGGGAGTCCCCGCAACAGCAGAAACGAGTTCACCCAGTGTTCGATCCGTTTCGCCTCCACCTGGGCGTCGCTGGCGGCAATGTATCCCGACCCCATCTCCTCCAACCAGGAATCGATCAGAGAGATCCACTTCTTCAGGTAGACCGGGTCCCGATCGTGCCGATAGGCTTGAATGAGGTCAACCGCGAAATAAAACTTATGTTGCGCGATCTGCCACTCCTTATCGTGGCTCGGACTCTCCTTCCACGAGAATCCGTCCCGAAGGGTGACCTCCTCGCCGATTAAGTCGAAGCGGTTCTGGACGATCTTTTTGGCGTTCTCCAACTGCGCCTCCGTCGCCTTCGGCGGATCGGGACAGGCCACATTCCGCCGCGTCAGGAAATGACGCAGGAAAACATCCGGCGGCATGCAATCGATTTTGTCGATGAAGACGCATTGCGATTCCATCACGGTCCGAGCCTCGGTTTTTCATTTGCGAGTAGGTCAAGCTCCCTCAGAGCTTTTGCATTTCTCTCATCCGAGGAGTCTCCCCTCAAGACCTTGCGGCAAATCTTTATCAGGCGTCTGACTTGAATGAACCGGTGAATCAACTTCAGATCCAGTTCGGAGCCCTTCTTGCGGCGGTACTGCGCGATAAAGAAGAGGGCCTCTTCTTCCCCTTCCGAGAAGCTGGCCAGGAACGACGCGAGATCCTTCTCTTGCGGTCCCAAGACGGCGCTGTCCCAGTCGAGGACGGCCAGTCGCCGATCCCTCCCCCTGTCGGGATAATAGAGAAGGTGTTTGGCGGAAAAGGAGTGATGAATCGGCTGCGTGTTGGTCTGATTCCTCTGGATCAAATCATCGGCGATCTCTTCGACCATCGGTTGAACAACGGCGGCCACGCCGGGGGCGCGGATTTCAAGAAGGTCCGTGAGAGCGGAGAGCGCACCGATTTCCCGGTGCGGGCTCCATCGGGGCAAGCCGGGGAGTGTTGTCTGATGAAGCTCAGTCAACAGCATGATGACCTCTTCATAAATGCCGGTCTTTAATTCTTCACGACGCTCCGGCCCCAGCCGATCGATCCTAACACCGGGAAGGTAGTCGTAGAGGAAGAGATAATCGCGGGAGGAATATGCGACGATGCGGGGAAAGAGGATTGTCTTGTGAAGTCCGGCGCGGTCCATCCATTCCAGCTTCTCCAGGGAGACCCTCCACTCCTTCGGCCGGACGGCTTTCAGGATAAACTTTCTTCCCGTCTTCTCTGAAACGACGAGAAAGGTCGCCCTCCGCCCCGGGTTGTAGAGGAGCCGCTGCATGCAGAAATCGCCGTCTTCGGGAAAAACCTCTCCAGCGCAACTCTCCCAGGCCGTCTCCTGAAAAAAACCTGGAGAGGAATGAAGTCTTGCCAGGATCGGGAGTTCCGGATCTTCGGGGTAAGACCAGAAGCGGATCGGGCCTGCGCCGAAGAGATCATCGTCGAGGAGATATTGAAAAACCCACTCTCTCGGGCAGACGATCCGGCAGCCGGGCCCCTTAAATTCAAGGAGCAACACCAGGAAAATGCACTCCTCTTCATATTTCTCCTCGGCCAGGGAAATTCCGGTGAGAGTCTCCCCACTTTCTTGAAAAAGCCCCTGAAGGGAATGCAGGAGTTCTCCTTGGGCGAGAGTGCGTTTCATTTCCTCAAAAGACCGCTTCCGCAGCCAGACAGGGGGCCCCGCAGTTGCCTTCCCGACAGACAGACTCATTCCTCTCCTCCTCCCATGAGAAACAACTCCTTGAGCCGTTCCACATTCTCCGAAAGGGAAAAATCCTTCCGAACCGTTAGCAGGGCGGCGGCCGTCAAACGGGTTCGCAATTCCCGCGACGCAAGGAGGTCCTCGATTGCATCGGCAAGCGCCTGCGGGTCCTTCTCGCCGACGAGGAGCCCCGTCTCCCCGTGCCGGACGATTTCAGGGATGCCGGAAACGGGGGTTGAAACGACCGGCGTCCCGAGAGCCATCGCTTCGGGAAGAACGGTCGGGAGCCCATCGCGATCGCCATCCTCGCTGACGATGCACGGCAAGACGAAGACCGACGCCCTTCGCACCCATTCGATGACCTCGTTTTGGGTCCGGGCGCCCAACAGGAACAGATCCTTTTCGAGAGAATACATCTCGATACGCTTCTCCAAGTCAACCCGCTCTTCCCCTTCTCCAATCAGGATGCACCGGAACGGCTGGCCCTTCTCTTTCAAAATTCTGCAGGCGTCGATCAACACATGAAACCCTTTCTTTTTTACCAGCCGTCCGACGCCGACGATCAGCTCGGGAGCTTTTTCCTGATCCGTCGGCCGCAGCTGTTGCAGATCAACGCCGTTGTAGAGACGGACGACGCGCCCTTCCCGCGGTGAAATCAGCCCTTCGAGATACCGCTTGTTGAATTCGCTCACGGTGACGACGAAGCGGGCTTTTCCGATCATCCGACCGAGGGCTTTTCCGTCGA
The DNA here is from genome assembly GCF_012184425.1 of Candidatus Manganitrophus noduliformans. Classification (NCBI taxonomy): domain Bacteria; kingdom Pseudomonadati; phylum Nitrospirota; class Nitrospiria; order Candidatus Troglogloeales; family Candidatus Manganitrophaceae; genus Candidatus Manganitrophus; species Candidatus Manganitrophus noduliformans. The sequence goes on along the minus strand of NZ_VTOW01000011.1, from coordinate 36,077 downwards.
CGCTCTGATGGTAGATATCCCTCGCATGGGCCGTGAAACTAAAAGGGATGCCGGTCCACTCGCTCGCCAGCGATGCAGCAGCGGCGGCCCACGTCGCGAAATGAGCATGAATGTGATCGATTCCTAAGCGGGCGACGAGGGAGGCGATCCGCTCCGCTTGGGCCGAAAGAGAAACGTCCTCCTCGGCAACGGATCGGATCGCGGGTGCTGCGGCTGGGAGAATGGAGAGATAGTGAACCGGCGCCTTCAGGTCTCGGTACCTCTCGTGCGCGATCTCTTCTCCGGACGGCTTCAACGCCACGACGGTGATGTCGAACCCCTGCCGTTGCAACGCCAGCATCTCATTGAGGATGAATGTCTGGGAAAGACGCGGATAGCGCTTCAAGAGATAACAGACTTTGAAAGGGGGATCTTTCCTCATCCTTCACCTGACCTGCTGACGGGAAGCGGCCGAACATAATCACGCAATGGCGCGGGACCCGGACGATCCAACCGGGACACGGTCCCATCTCCATTTTCCGCCGACTCGGAGGGGGATAAAAACCGCAAGACCCCATCCCGAATCCGGGAAAGCGCTTCCAGTTCCAAAGGGGATGGGGAGGGAGACCCGGCTTTCTGTGGGCCGAGTTCCTCCAGAAGCGCGCCGGCCAGCGATTGCGGAGTGAGGCGATCGGGATGAACCATCCGGAGGAGTCCGAGCCGGGCCATCCGCTCCGCCCGGAGGAGCTGCTCCTTCACCGGGTGAACCCGGGGGACCACGATCGCCCGCTTCTTCTGGGACAGGATCTCGCAGACCGTATTGTATCCGGCCATGGAAAGGACGACATCAGCCGCCTCCATGTAGCTCATCAAATCGTCAGTGAACTCGGTGATCTGCACCGACGGCCGTCCGGCCGCCGCTTGGAAAAGCTCTTTTCTCTGCGCTTCCGGCATCTCCGGCCCGCAGACGATCAGACTGCGGATTTTCAGGCCGGCCGGGAGATGCTCCAGGCCGGAGAGATAGGTCTTCACTAGGCGGTATCCATCCTCCCCTCCTCCCGGGGTCACCAGGACCAGCTTCTCATCCCTCAATTGGATCTCCTTCCGGACGGCATCCCCCCCTTTGAGGCCGACCTCCCGCCGGATATAGCCGCAAAACCGCACCTTCTCGGAGACGGAGGGCGACAGCCGATACTCCTTTCTGAGATCGAAGACCTCGGGCGAGCCGACCACGAAGACGCGGTCGTAAAAGAGACGGACCGCCTCTTGGTATCGATTCTGTTTCCACGTCTGGATGGTTGCCTCCGGGCTGTCGAGAATATCCCGGAGCAGGAGGACCAGTTTGGTCTCCGGGAGATGTATCCTCAGATAATTCAGCACCCCTTTCAATTCTTTCTTCACCCCGTACGGCTTCTTGTCAACCAGGAAAAGGTCAGGCCTGAAGTGGGAAACCGCGGAAAGAATCAGCTCGGATCGGAGCCGCATCGTCTCCCCGATGTCGGTGCCGAGGTACTTGACCGAATAACCTTCCCGATCGGTCCTGCGAAGACAGGGAAGTTTGATGTAGTCGAGCCGCTGCGGAATCCGGAACGTATGAACCATCGGAGAGCCGGAAACAATCAGGATCGAGAGATCGGGGATGGAGTCGATCAGATATTTGCAGATCGAGAGCATTCGACGGATGTTCCCCAGGCCAAAGGTGTCGTGCGAGTAAACCATCAGTTTTTTCATTGTCTTCTCACCCTCAATGACGAGTCGTACACCGGTACTGTTGAAAGGAGTCTATTCTCTTGGGCTTGGGCTGTTGGGAGAGGAAAGCGCTAGCCTCTGAATGAAAAATCTTAAAGGCGGTTTGCCGGTCCGGGCGGCGGGGGATTCCCCGCCGCCCGGCTGTGACAGGTTGATTTACCCGGGTGTCTCGGCAAGGTCCGAAACAGACGGGTTGTCGTCGCCGCTCACCCGCACGGCGCTGTCGTCGATGACGGTCGTTCCCGCGGGAGCGGTGCTGTCCACCATGTCGGAGATAGATGGATTGTCGTCAAAGCCCCTCGCGGCGGTGACGGACTGCACGAAGACATCCGTATGCTTGGGAAACTCGCCGGTAATGACTTTAGCAAGAGGCGTTCCGTGACGCTCATCCTTGGTCCGACCGTCTAGATACACCGGTCCCATGCACTCGCCCCGATCGACGACCTCAGAGGAGCACTGTCCCACCTCTGCCGACAGGGCCTCCGCGCTCGATCCGGCCAGTGCCGCGTTGAATGCTCCCGACAGATCGAAGAGAAGAACGGCGTCAAGCGCCGTCGATCCGGCGGACGAACTCTGAAAGGGAACGGTCACCTCCCAGCGGTGATCGGTGACGAAAGTGAAATCTTTACAAGAAGAGAATCCCGCGGCCTCTGATCCGACGCCGATCACCCCCTCGATCCAGACGCTCGGCCGGCGCTTGACATCAGTATTCATAATGAGATTCTTGAAGGCAGCCGAATCGGTCACGTTCAGGATAACCATCGGCGTTCCATCGTCATTAGTATCGTCGACCCGTTTGATCCGATACTTGACGCCGCTATAGTTCCCCTCGGGAACGTCAACCGTGATCGCCTCCCCGACGGTGTCGTCACTGTTCGTCAGATCAAGCGCGAAGGGGCCAAACTCCGGGCTCGGCGTCGTCGACGGCTCCCGGTTGAATTCGACTTCATCTAGAATGGCGTATGCCTGTTTTACCCAGATCTTGCCGCCGGAGACATCAAAAGAGGTCGGGGCGTCCGAAAGGCAAGAAGCCGGCTGAGCAAAGGCCTGCCGGGGGGCTAGGCTCCATCCCTTTCTCAGGAAATTCGACGCAAAAACGGGTTTCGACGACACATTCCCATTCGGTATTGCCGTCGCCCCCACCTTCTGAACCGACGTGATCCCCAATGTCGGCGCGATCGCGTCAGATCCGCCGTCGTCACTCCCTCCACCGCCGCAGGCGGCGACGGCGAGCCCGATCATAGCGACACCAAAAAACTTCAATGCGATTTTCATTGTATGGCTCCTTATTTTAAGTAAAATCGAATCCCTTTTACCGTCGATGATCAGGAAAGATTTCTCCCAATCTCAATGGAGGGACGATAACTTCGCGTGGATACCTTCCCACTGCCGGACTTCAGAAAGCAAACAGCATGCCGACCTTAGAAACATAGCTGTATGACCTGCTGGGATCGGCCACAATACCAGGAGAGAGATGCCAATCCGACGGATAACAAGAAAAATACAGGCGATGGCTCGATCCGCTTTAAAACACGCGGATCCCTTCGCTTAGCGAAGCGCTCGTGATTAACGGATTCCCGGCAACGGTGCCGAAAATCCGGCAGTCCTCACCCGCTTTCCCCACCTTATGATTAAATGAAAATAGACGATTTCCTCATCGCCGGGTCGCCTGAACCTTGCACCCCCTACCTCTATTTGGGGGATTTGCCCCAGTCATGGGGCAAATCCCCCAAACGCCCGGTTCAAAGGAAAGAAAAATCCTATCGAAAACAGATGAAGATGCCCGCGAAAGTATGATTGACCCCAAAAGCGACCAACTGATCGTTGAAGATTCCCCTCGCATGGCATAGCAATTGCGTAACCAGAAAATTCGGATGGAGAAAATACCGTGGCGAAGATCGAAGAAAGAGACCGAAACATTAAGGCTGGCGGCCCAATGGCCGGAACCGATACCGGGACGGAGGATAAGGAGAATGGGGGTCTCAGGGTGACGGCGAAAGAACGGTTCAAACAATTTCCCGACGAAGAGAATCCCGCCGGATCTTTCAAACGGTCCTTTCCCCACCGGCCGGGGCAAGGAAGAAGGGGCCGCTCATTCGGACTCGCGGCGGCGCTCAGTCTGATCCTTCTGGCAGTCCCCGCGCTTGCTGAAGAAGGCTCCACCTCCAAAGAGACAGAGAAGAAAAAACACGCATGGACGGGAGAAATAGAGACCGGCCTCATCTACGACAGCAACGTGTTTCAGGCGAAGAGCAAAATTGAATCGGATCTGATCTGGGAGTCGGCTTTCTCTTTAGCCTACCGGCCGCGGAAGACCCGATGGAGCGGGGCGGCCGTCCTGAATCGGTATCTCCAAATCCAGGAGCTCAATTACTCGTTCTTCGAAGTCGGCGGGGAGCGCCCATTTGGAGAAAAATACTATGGGAGTCTTTTCCTGCAATTCTCGCCGCCGGCCTCCCTTGACAAAGAGGACCCGACCCTCCCGACCATCGAATTAAGATCGGCTGGATTCACCGCGCAGATTGACCGCGATCTCACTTCCTGGTGGAACACCGGCCTCTCCGTCACCTATAACCGCCTCGATTACAACGCCGACTTCGACGCGAAGGACACCGACCTCGTCAGACTCGGCCTTCCACAGACCTTCCGACCGGCTCTCTCCTGGCGTTTATCGATCGATTATGCTGTCGAAGCCGGATCGGCAAAGGGGGGCGCCGTGCCGATCGATGGAGAAGCCGTCCGACAGGACAATGCCTCCTACCGGGCCCAGGCGGGGGGGGTCCAGATCAGTTATCGGTTCGCCTCCCCGCTGATGGTACGGCTGCGGTATCGCGTCCGGCAAAAGGTCTTCACCACCGACCTCCCCGAAGATGTCGAGCCGATCCACGCCGGACGGCGCGATACCAACCATCTTCTTCTCATCGGACTGCGTTACCAGCCTTTCCCCAAGATCCTGATCCGCGCCCGTTCCGAATATCTCTGGAGAAACTCCTCCGATTCCGCAGTGGAATTTAAAGAGACACTCTACGCCGCTTCGCTCGCCTATTTTTTTTAAAGCTGCCGAAAATCCGGCTGTGAAGAGGTCGGAACTGCTTTTTTTCCATCATCCGAAACCGTCCATGCCCCCGACATCTCGTCCCTGGAGCGGAAATCGCGCGGCACTCCAATTGCAAAAGACAGGTCATGGTCACAATTCAATCCACAAGGAGGAAACAAAATGATTCGATTCAGAGGAAAAGCGATACTGGTTGCCGGGGCGCTGTTCGCCCTTTTTGGAACGGCTCCTTCTTTTTCTGCAGGGCTGGACGACCGGGCCGACGATCCGAAATGGAGAGGAGACGGAACGATCGACGACAACTCGGCCCGCTCCGTCGCCCCGGGAATAAAAAAACGCGGGGATGGAAGCATTGACGATTCCCAGCCACTATCCGCAAGGGAATTCGCCCCAGGTACCCTTAAGAATGAGACGGAAAGCCGATCGGCCCGGGAGTTCGCGCCGGGGCTCGTCAAACTGCGCGGCGACGGGAGCGTCGATGACAGCCAGCCAGGCCATGATCCGGATGGGCGGACGCGCCGGGGAGACGGATCGGTTGATGACCATTCGGGCCGACACGGACGAAGCGAAGACCACTCCCATCGGGGACGCGATGACCGGGGACTCTTGACCCGGGACGAAGATCATCGGGATCATCGCTTCGAAGAGCGCACTCGGGAACGACACCGGGAATCGGAAGATCGCAGCCGATCGGAAACGCGCATCGAATCCCGAGACCGCGATCGGACGGAGAGTCGTCAGGAGATCCGATTGGAAGCCAGAACGCGCTCCGAGTCGAGGGAGAGATCCGATCGGGAACGGCACCGCGAACGGGAGAGAGAAGACCACAGATAACCGAAGCGTTTATATCCGACACAAACAAAAATGACGCCCTGAGATGGCGTCATTTTTGGTATTCGAGGAGAAGGAAGTGCAGAAACTGGTGATCGTTTTCATAACCGTCTTTTTGGCCGAACTAGGGGATAAAACACAGCTCGCAACGCTTCTCTACGCGGCGGATCAGAATACCGATAAGACCGCGATTTTCTTCGCCGCCGCGGGGGCCTTGGTCCTCAGCACAGGCATTGCGGTCATCGCCGGAGCGAAGCTTGCCTCGATCCTCTCGCCCATTGTGTTGAAGGCGGTCGCCGGATCCGGATTTATTTTAATCGGCCTCTGGATGCTGCTCCAAACAATCCGGTAAGAGCGCCGATTCTTCGGGGCGGTAAACAGCGCCGTCGAAAAGACCCCTTGGGCATTGAAGGGATCGAAAATTAAAAATGGTGAAAAACGGGAGCGAACATGATCGAAACGAAACGGTCTCTCTATAGACAATTAAACGCGGCGCGAAGAGACGCTAAACCTTTAGCGTTCGGATCCCCGCGCGCGACCGTCACGATCCCCCCAATCTCTTCTCTGAAGCGGAGACTGGCGCGACCCTTCGTCGCCTTCGGGATCTCTCCCAACGCGGTCACGGGTTTGGGTCTTGTTTTCCTTATCGGCATTGCTTATGCTTTCAGCATTCAGCACTTTCTCCTCGCCACCGGGTTCATCGCTCTGAACGGCTTCTGCGATCTGATCGACGGCGCCGTTGCCAGACAATCGAACGCCGAGACGCCGCTCGGCAAGCTCTTCGACCGGACCGCCGACAAGATCAGCGATGCCGTCATCCTCTCGCTCTATCCCCTCTTCATGCAGGTTCCCTTTCCATTGGGGGTTTATGTCGTCACGACGACGCTGATTTCCACCAACATCTCATCCAATATCGAAGCCGTTTTCCATCAACCTATCAGCGACGCCTTGTCGCTTCGCGCCGCCCGCTATGCGCTCCTCATCGCCCTGACCCCCTTTCAGCAGTTTTTTCTTCTTTTCATTCTCCTCTCTCTCCTCACAACGTATTCGCTGATCCAGAGGCTCCTCACCGCATGGAGGCTTTCGATCCGATGAACCGTCTCTTCCTCACCGGGGGAACCGGATTTGTCGGAGGGCGATTCATCGACCGATACCACCGACGGTTCGGTATCACGGCGCTGGTAAGAGGCGACTCCCTTTCCGGAAAAAGGGTTCGAATCGCAACGGGAGACCTCCTCGATGCCGACAGCCTGCTCTCGGCGACAACGGGCTGTGACGCCGTTCTCCATATCGGGGGGGCGACGCCCAATCGGGCCTACGCGGCGGGAAGCTTCAACGCCACGACTGTCGGGACAAGAAACCTCATCGCCGCGGCCCGCGCCCATGGGATCAGACGCTTCATTTTCGTCTCCTCGCTCTGCGTTTTATTTCCCGGGAAGGGCCCCTACGCCCGATCGAAGACCGAGGCCGAGGAAGCTGTGATGCGCTCCGACCTGGAGTGGACGATCCTACGGCCGGATACGATTGTCGGACACGGAGCGAAAGACCTGGGAAGGACCTTGCGGCTCTGGAAATCGGCGCGGTACATTCCGATCATCGGAGACGGGGCCTACACTAGCCAGCCGATCCATGTCGATGAAGTCTGCGCCGCCCTCGCCTCCGCCCTTGAAACGTCGGCCTCGGTAGGCCTGGCAATTTCGCTCGCGGGGAAAGATCTCGTCCCTTTCAACGAATTTGCGAGGCGGTTCTGCCGCGCGCTCGGAAACAACCGGCGCCGTTTTGTCCACATCCCGAAATGGTTCGTCTATCCGCTCGCCGGGATCGCGTCGTTTGTCCATCCACAATGGGGGCTGAACCCCGAGCGGGTGAACATCATTACCGAGCCGCACACGGTTGATCTTTCTTTGATGAGAGCGGTTCTCCGAATTGAACCGATGCCGTTCGAGGAGGCGGTCCGACTCACCGTGAACCAATGGCTTCGGGGGAAAACCGCCTCTTCGGAACCCCCGGAACACCGGACCGCTATTCTCCCCTAGCGAATAGGCGGCTTTTCCGTTTTGAACCCCCAGACCTGATTTATCTCGAGGGGATTTCCGGCCAGATCTTTCGCCCCGGTGGTCACTGTGGCGGTGTAGCTTCTGTCAAACTCCAGCGGGCCGGACGGCGTAAAGGTCGCCGTCAAGCCGGCGTAGGAGACCGTTCCGGTCGCCCCTCTGTCCAGAAAGAACGTGCCGGTCGTGATCGTATTCGGGTCCATCTCTTCGCTGAACGTTACGGTAATGGCGGTGTTGGAGGAGACATCTTTCTCATCGGGTCCCGGGGTGGTAGAAATAACCGTCGGCGGAGAGAGATCCGCGGGGGGGGCGGTTGTGGAGAGGGTTCCGGTTGTAAATGTCCACAGGTGGTTCTCTTCGAGGGAATTCCCGACCAAATCCTTCGCCCCGGTGGTGACCGTGACGGTATAGGTGGTCGAAGGAGCCAGCGGGCCGGACGGCGTGAAGGTCGCCGTCAAACCGGCGTAGGAAACCGTCCCGGTCGCCCCTCTGTCCAGGAAGAACGTGCCGGTCGTGATCGTATTCGGGTCCATCTCTTCGCTGAAGGTCACGGCAATAGCGGTGTTGAGCGGCACATCGGCGGCGCCCGCCGCCGGTTGGGTGGAGTGGACCGTCGGAGGAGGACCCGGGACGATCCCTCCGCATCCGGCGAGCATCAGGCAGAAGAGCAGCGACACGGAAAGCGTCGTCGAACGGCTCCCTTTAGAAAGAGACCTGTATTTTGAATTCCGTGAAAAACGCATTTTCTGATCCTGGAAATGCTTTTCCCGGCATGAAGATGCCCGAGTAAAGCGCCATTTGAACATTACGAATGACCTTGGTTCCGAGGATGAGATCGACCTCCTGACCCAGATCCCTCGACCTTCCGGAAGGTCTTCGCTTCACGCCGGCGTCGCGGAACACATTGGGACGCTCGAGATAAGCATAGACCTGAGAGTAGTAATGATAGACAAGATCGATGGAAGTCTTCGAATAGGGGATAATTCCGACGCCGGCGGTCCCGATAATGATATTGCTCAACTCCGGATCGAACAGTTCCCCGTAGTAGTTGAATTTGACGACGCCGTTGAACTTCGCTTGATTATCCTGAAGGCCGGTCTGCTGGAAGTTCCGATCGATCCGGTCATCGGGGTCCGGGTCCCCCGATCCGAAGGCGTAGCCGATTGTAAAAGAAGGCTCGATCGGCGAATCAAAGCGGGAGGTCCAGCCGAGATCGAATCCGTATCCCCTCAGCGCCTGAGAGCCGTCTTGTCCCGAGACCAACGCCGCCTCCAACCAGTAACGCTGATTCTCGATCGACCTCCCCCTCCAAGAAATACCGAGGAACGTCGGATCACGGCCCGCTTCGCTCCGATCCCGCCGGGCGATGCCGTAGAGCGACACCTTCTCTTTCTGTCCGGGACGGGTGGTGGCGTAGAGGATATAATTTCGCATCTCATCTTCCGGTTCCTCCGGATCAAGAAGGTTGGTGCTGACGGACAATTCCAGATCGAGAAGATCCCCCTTGACCCGCATTCGGACGGCATCGAGGTTTTCATCATAGAGCCATTCCCGGGAATCGGAAAACCGCTGACGTCCGATCTGAAGGTCGGCGGAGGCGATGGGAAAACCGCTCCAGAGAAGATATGCCCTTCTGAGACGGATCTTCGACTCTTCAAGAATCAGCCCCTCCCCGTCTCCGGAAAGGCGCCGACGCGACAGGCGCGCTTCTCCGAAAAGCGCCAGGCCTTCCCCCGGGAGGGCCTGGGCCGCCAGGTCGATAAGCGTTTCCAGGCGGGTCTGATCATCCTCGATCTCCTCCGCCAGGTCCCGATTTTCCCTTCTGAGAGCGCTGAATTGAAGCCTCGCCCCCAGAAAGAGGTCCGGGGCAATCTGGATCCTCAACGAGGGGGAGGCATCCGTATCGAGGGGAGGAGGCTCTTTCTTTTCAACCGAGTCGGTCAGAACGGACCCGTCACGACCCTCATCGACCGCTAGAACAAGGGAAGATTCGATCAAAAGAAGCATCGCAATCAGGAAGGAGGCGATCCGGCGCGTTCTTCTCTTTTCTAAAAGGGAGCGCGCGTGTTCAGCGAACGGAGGGACCGGGTGGTTCGTGGGCATCGTCTAAAGCCCCTGGAGTCGAAAGAGTTCATAGTAGTATCCTTTCCGCTTTAGAAGCGCGTCATGGGTCCCCTGCTCCACCAATTCTCCCTCTTTGAGGACCAGAATCCGATCGAAATGTCTGATCGACGAGAACTGGTGGACGATGACCAGGCAGGTTTTTCCCTTGTGCATCCGGTCGACCGCCTCCTCGATCAGCCTTGCCGATTCGGCGTCGATCGCGGAGGTCGGCTCATCGAGAACCAAAATGGAAGGCCGTTTGATGATCGCCCGGGCCAGGCTGATTCGCTGACGCTGGCCTCCGGAGAGGGTGCTCCCTCGCTCCCCGACAATGGCGTCGTATCCCTCCGGAAAGGTCATAATAAAGTCGTGGGCGTGGGCCTGGCGCGCCGCCTCCTCAATCTCTTCGACGGTTGCATCCGGCTTCCCGTATGAAATATTTTCCCGGAGGGTCGTCCCGAAGAGGAGGGCCTCCTGGAGAACAATCCCGATCTCATGGCGGAGCGATTCGCGCCGATAATCCTTGGTGTTGACCCCATCGATGAAGATCGTCCCCCGCGTCGGATCGTAGAGGCGAAGGATCAGGCTGACGATCGTCGACTTCCCCGCCCCGGAGGCCCCAACCAGGGCGACCCGCTCGCCGGGGGAGATGGCGAAAGAGATATCTTTCAAGATCTCCCTCCCATCCCCGTAATCGAAAGAGACCCGATCGAAAACGATCTTGCCCTTGAGATTAGACGCTTCGACGGCGTCGGGACGATCCTGGATCGACGGCTCGATCTCTAAAATCTCGGAGATCCGTTCGGCGCTTACCATCGCTTTGGAAAACTTGGTCGACAGCTTCGCCAGATCCCGGATCGGCTTGTGCATGTTGGTCAGATAGGAGACGAAGACGAAGACATCCCCGGGGGCCATCTTTCCCTTGAGAACCTGCAGCGATCCGAAGAGGACCGCCACCCAAATCCCGCCGGCGCTGATCACCTCCACCGCCCGCGTCGCCGCGGCCCCCATCCGCGCGGTCCGGATGCTCTCCTCCAGGGTCTCGGCGCTCTCCGCCTCGAACCGCGCCTCTTCGTACCGCTCCCTCCCAAACGCCTGGATCATTGGGATGGAGGTGAGGATCTCGCCGATGCGGGAGGCGACCATTCCTTCTTTTTTCCGCTGCCGCTTCGCCGACGCCTTAATCTCTCCATAGAGGTAAAAAAGGCCGTAGAAAAGGAGAGGGAAGCTCGCGAGGACGATCAAGCTCAACTTCCAGTTCATGGCGAACATGATCACGAACATCCCGAGGACCGTCAGCAGATGAGAGGCAAAAAGGAGGGCCGATTCGGCAAAAACATCCCGCAACGCGTTGGTGTCCCCCGTGACCTTGGTCAGGAGCTCCCCCGACCGGGCCCGGTTATGAAAGGAGAGGGAAAGCCGCTGAAGGTGGGAGAAAAGCTCCCGCCGAAGAAGATAGACCGCTTCATAGCCGATGCGGGAGGTGAGGTAGAGCTTTGAGTAGGAGAAGATCCCCCTGAAGAGGGCAATCAGGATGATCGCAGAGGAGATAAAAATCAAGGCGAAGAATTTTCCATTTTGAAAAAGACCTCCCAAAAAGGAGAGCGCGGAGGGAAGCGGCTTGTCCAAGAGGATATGGTCGAAGATGATCTTCAGCGGCCAGGGAGCCATCACCTCGGTCAACGTGAAACCGAGCATGCAGAGGATCGCGAGCGAAAGAGACCCCTTCACTTGACGGAGATGGCTCAAGACAAGCTGTTTAAAGCGGGTCGGTCCTTTCACTTCCATCCTTTATCCGGGTCGGGCTGGACATTATGATCCCCTTGATGTGGTAGACAGCCTTTAACGCTCGGCCCTGTGTCCAGCGCCCCCCCATCCCTCCAGCAATCGTCGATAACCGGCCCCGTCCTTCCCCCCGGCATCATCGCCTCCCAACCGTGCGATCCAACAACGATCACCACACGTCCGACCCCACTCTTCCCGAACTTCTTTCTCTGCACTTCCAGTTCCTCCGGCGAACTCGCATAGACCAGGATATCGCCGGGCAGGGCGGTCCCATCGGTTATCTTCACCAGCACGTCTGAATAGACCCCTTCCTTCTCCCTCGGCGCGTCCAGGGAGATTCCCAAAGGAGCGACCTTTTCAGATGACTCCACTCTCGATCGTCGTATCTGATACGCACATAGATTGGGAGGTGAAGCTCAACGTGTTTGGTTTAAGGACCGACCACACGTCCAGAGATTTTGGATATAGACATTGCACCCCGATCTGACCTCCTCGATAGCATCGGACTCATCGTATAGATAGACGCTGCAGACAACCGCCGGCCTCGCCCCGACCGCGGTCAGAAACTGGACTCCGCTGATCACGCATGAGGCTGTCCCCGCATGAGAGGAGAACAGCGTATACTGTAGAGAAAAAGCGTCCGTTCTTCAACAAAAAACTGGTTTCCCGCTGATAAAGTCCGTCAGCGATCTCCACGATGATATCAGCGGGGCGGACCGCTGACACGCTTTCAAACAGGGTCTGATAGAGGTCCATCAACTCCTCGGTCTCGCAGTGATAGGCCGATGGAAAACCGACTTCGGAAAAACCGCTCACAAAATCGGTATCCTTTTTGTAGGCAGTCCCGGTCAGTTTGAGATAGGCCACCTTTTTCCAGATCCCTTTCAAACTTCTTGCGAGATAACCCACCGTCGTGGTCTTCCCGCTGTCCATCGACGCGCCGACGGAGAAGCCCCACGATTCACCCAAAGGGGATACCCTGATAAAGGAGAGGCGTTCACTGCATGAAAGAGGTCGGCTGGCCAGTCACAGGCGGCCTTCAGCCGGGAGCGCCTCAAGGCGATCCGGAAGCTCCTTGAAGAAATCGACGGCCCAATCTTCTCCATCCCCCGAAACCTGGTTCGATGCCTTTTCAGATTCGGCAAGGAGTATGGAGATCCATTCTGTAATCCGAGGAAGCGCGTTGAGATCGATTTGCGGGGGAGGCGGGGCGTGACGCGCTTCCCTGCCGAGTTCGTCAAGAAGGGCGCGCATCAACGTTTGCGGCGTGAGATCGTCAGGGTGAACCGTCTTAAAGAGCCCAAGGCGGGAGAATCGCTCCGCGCGGATCCATTGCTCCTCCACCGGTTTGGCGCGGGGGACCACCACCGCCCGTTTCCGGAGGGAGAGGATCTCGCAGACGGTATTATACCCCCCCATGGATACGACCACATCGGCCGCGTCCATGTAACTCATCAGGTCATTGGTGAATTCAGCCATCCCGACATGAGGATATTGGGCCATCTTTTGCTGGAGCCTTTCCCTTTGGACTTTCGGCATCTCCGGACCGCAGACGATCAGGCTTCTGTGGCGATCCCCACCGGAGATCTGCTCCAGTCCCATAATATACGTCTCCAAGAGACGATAGCCATCTTCTCCCCCTCCCGGCGTTACCAGAACGAGCTGCTCTCCGTTCAAACCGAGCTCCTCCCTGATCTCGTCCCGGCGCTTCGACCCGGCTTCTCTCCGGATATACCCGCAGAACCGAACCTTCTCCGCAATCTCAGCCGGAAACCGGTACTCTTTTCTCGGATCGAAGATCTCCGGCAGGCCGACCAGCAGGACAAGGTCGTAAAAGGAGCGGATCGCGTCGTAGTAGCCGTTCTTCTCCCAGATCGGGATGGTGGCCTCCGGCCGGTCAAGGATATCCCGAAGCAGGAGCACATTCTTCGTCTCCGGAGAATGAAGTTCCAGATACTTGAAAACTTCCTCCAATTCACCCTTGACTCCGTACGGTTTCTTGTCGACCAGAAAAAGATCCGGCTTGAAATTCGCCGCCGCCGTCAGGATCAGATCCGACCGAAGCGCCATCATCTCCTCCAGCCCCGTTCCGAGGCTTTTCACAGAGTAGCCCTCGCGCTCGGTTCGGCTCAGACACGGCAGCTTCACATAGTCGAGTCGAGGAGGAAGCCGAAAGCTCTGAATCATCGGAGATCCCGAGATGAGCAGGATACAGAGATCGGGCGTCGATGAAATCAGATGCTGGCAAATCGAAAGCATCCTCCGAATATTTCCAAGGCCGAATGTATCATGGGAGTAAACCATCAACTTCTTCATTGCTGCCTCCGGTTAAAACAATTTTAGATAAAGCAAGCCCCATACCAAAAACGGGTCGCTCTCTGTGAACAAATCTCACGAAAAAGAGGCTTAAAAATCAACGAAGCCAATATCTGAGCCCGGCCCATGCCTGAAAACGGGTTTCCCTGCCCGAAATCCATCAATGGCAGACAAGCTTGTCAATCTTCTTCAAGAGAACTTCAAAAGGAAAAGGCTTCGTCAGGTAATCGTTCGCGCCGGCGCGCATCCCCTCCTCCTTCAGATCCGAAAAATCTTTTGCAGTCATCATCAATATGGGGGGCATGATCCTTTGATTTCTTAGGTATCTGCAAATTTCCAATCCGTTTTTTTGGGGAAGATAGACATCCAGAATGATCAGGTCGAAAGAGGCCGTTTGAATCAGGTCTATTCCTCTCTCTCCGTCCAGGGCGACCCGCACGTCATGCGCTTCCGCCTCCAAGCCCCTTTTCATGAACCCTGAAATTCGCTCGTCATCTTCAATGATCAAAATCCGCAACGATTCCTCCAAAAATATTTCAAAAAACGCTATCAGATTATCAAAGGAAGATAAAAACCAAATAAGAAAAAGATGAGGAGCTGATAAGACCCGGGTTAATTAAAGATGCGAGGGGCGATGAATTCGGAAAATCAGTCGGAAATTTTGTAACCGACGCCCCGAATGGTTTGAATGAGTTTCTTCGAATGCCCGTGATCGATCTTTTTACGCAGATAAAGGACATAGACTTCGACCGAATTAGTGAAGGTATCATACTGGTATCCCCAGACCTGTTCGAGAATCGCGGTCCGGCTCAACACTCGGTTGGGGTGGCGCATTAAATATTCCAGAAGGGCGAATTCCTTCGCCGTCAGGTTGATAACTTTGTCCCCTCGGCGGACCTCGTGGGTCCCCTGGTTTAAGACAAGATCAGCAACCCTCAGCTCGGAAACTGCCTCCCGATAGGGCCCGGCGCGGCGGAGAAGGGCTTTGATCCGGGCCAAGAGTTCTTCGAATGCAAAAGGTTTGGTCAAGTAATCATCGGCGCCGATCGCCAGGCCCTCTACTTTCTCTTGAACCGTGTCTCTCGCCGTCAGCATCAGGATCGGCGTCTGAACCTTCTCCTCCCGGAGAACCCGACAAACCTCATCGCCGTTCTTTAAAGGAAGCGCAAGGTCGAGAATGATCATTTGATAAGGAATAGACGTGGCCATTTCAATCGCCTTCAGCCCGTCGGGCGCCACTTCCACCTGGAAGTGCTCGGCCTCCAGCCCTCTTTTGATAAAACCGACAACCCGCTCGTCATCTTCTACAAGGAGAACCCGCATTCTAGACCTTCGCCTTCTCCAACAGAGGCAGATCAACGGCAACCGTTGTCCCGACACCGACGACACTGGAGATCGATATGGCGCTTTGGTGCGCTTCGACGATCCACTTCGCGATCGATAACCCCAGTCCGGCCCCGCCGTGGGCCATTGACCTTGCTCTCTCCGTCCTGTAAAAGCGCTCGAAAATGTAGGGGAGAGCCTCTGCAGGGATGCCGATCCCATTGTCGGATATCTCCACCCGGCCGAATCGTCCATCCTTCCGCAGAGAAATCCGGACCTCTCCTCCGGAACAGGTATACTTGATGGCGTTATCAACCAAAATCAGAAAGAGCTGCTTCAGTCGCTGGACGTCTCCTCCCACTAAAACTTCCTGATCTTGGCCGATGAAGGAAACCTTGATCTCTTTTTTCTGAGCAAGCGTTTCGCCTGCGCGGCAAACATGGACAAAAATTTCCGAAAGCGAGACCGGCCGTCTCTCGATTCGGATGTCTCCCGATTCGGAGCGGGCCAAAAAGAGGAGGTCGCCCACCAATTGATTCAATTGCTCGGTCAGTAGAACGATGTACTGGAGCACCTTTTTGTATTCATCGGCTGGCTTCTCTTTTCCACGCAGCGTGACCTCCGCCTCGCCTCGAATCACGGAAAGCGGCGTCCTCAACTCATGACTGATATCGGCAAAGAATTGCCCTTTCAATACCCCCGCCTCTTCCAGCTTCTTCTTGGAAATTTCTAGCGCCTTTCGAGATTCCTCCAATCGGTAAAGCGACTCAAACTCCTGGTACCGCAACCTGAAAACGAAGTAGGCGCTGGTCATGGCGATAAAGGCCGTCCCTAAGAGAAAGGCGTTGTTATTGATCAGGATCTCAGGACGGCGGATATCGTCCTTAAGAAGAATCGGCAAGAGATACGATCCGTAGATAACGAAGCAGATTCCGGCCGTGATCCGAACATCCCATGCGTACAAAAGGGTAATCGCGAGCATCACCAGATTGAGGCCCGCATAATAGGACGACTCATATCCTCCCAGATAGCGGATCATCAGCGAGATCGCGCCGCCGATCAAAATCGGAGCGGCCACACCGAGGAAAATGATGTTTTTTTTCCCAATCGAGGTAAAGGTCAGGACAAAAAGAAGAAGGGTCGCCGCCGCGCAAAACAGCCGAATTTCAAAGAACATCCGGAAATAATCCGGAACGAGGAAGTAATCGAGCACGCTGAAGAGGGGAACAAGGATGGAACCTAAAACGCAGGCAATCTGAACGCGAAAGACATTGACTTCGTGTAGGTATTTACGAAAAGCGATCAGGAAATTTTGGTCAGCAGTTTGCTTCAGTTTGCTTTATTGAACGCCGGCAGGGCAATCAATCCTTTTCCAGGAAGGGATCTGAGTTTTCTGTCTTTTCGGATGATCAGGTAAAGTTGTGCGCCGTTGTCGTTCGACTCGACGACAACTTCTGAAACCGAAGGGATTTCTTCCGCCAACACACGCATCTCTTCAGGGGTGCGGTGGATGAGATACCACTCCGCCGCGTACTCCATATAATAACGGGAGTCGTTGGACACGTCGAAATTCCCGATAACCAACTCACCTTGGTCGGACAACAGTTGACATAACTTCTGAGTCAGCCTCTTTGCGATATGAACGGGAAGATAATCGAACAGGCCGACGGTGTAAATCAAGTCCTGGCCGGTATACGGCGCCAGGGCTTCCGGATCTCTAATCAACTGATGAACCGTCCTGTTCAGATAGTGCACATCGATCCGGCTGTCGAAGGTTGATTTTAAATCTAAGATTCTCGAATGGCATTGCCAGAGCGCTTCCTGGGCCATGTCGACCAGACTTACGCGACATCGATCACTGTGGGGATTGGTCCGGATCAGGTCCTGCACTTCCTGAGCCGGTCCCGAACCGATGCTGGTGATGAAAACCCCCTCCTCCCGGTGAAGATTTCGCGCAATGGCGCGATTCATCTTATCGAGCATGTAGGGCACCCGGTCGACCACCGCTTGCGCGGCCGTGACGCGGCAGGAATACCGGTTGATCAAACGGGCAAAGAGGCTCTCTCCAACATCGTGGTCCCCGTAAAGCATGTTCATCATC
Source organism: Candidatus Manganitrophus noduliformans (assembly GCF_012184425.1). Taxonomy (NCBI): domain Bacteria; kingdom Pseudomonadati; phylum Nitrospirota; class Nitrospiria; order Candidatus Troglogloeales; family Candidatus Manganitrophaceae; genus Candidatus Manganitrophus; species Candidatus Manganitrophus noduliformans. The sequence goes on along the minus strand of NZ_VTOW01000011.1, from coordinate 18,781 downwards.
TCATAATCTCCCGGAAAACCAAGCGGCTTGGAATAGGCCCGGCAGACAAAAGGAGACAAGAGCAGAAGGGAATGAAGGTGGCGCTGAAAATAATTTCGATGGACGTGATGCTCCGCCTGCGTAAAATCCCGGACGATATCATTCATCGATAGAAGCGCGGGATGAAGGAGCGGCATCATCACTTTCTCCGCGTGGCCGAGGGTTTCCTTCTCGATCCGCTTCCGTTCAGCGGCGCCGTCGTATTCAATATGCGACTCTTCCAAATCGAGTTTCTGCTTCATCTCTTCGAGAAAGTCGCGCACGTCGGAGACAACCACTTTAAACTGCGGCGCAACCTTTTCTAAGGATTTTTTTCTCTCCAGAAGCTCGTTCAGGTTTTCCTGCGCGGCGATCTTGCTCTGATCAATCAGTGAAGCGATCTCTATCTTATTGCTTCTCATATCCTTTTCCAAAGTGCCGAGGCATCAACCGGCGGCTTTGCTTCACAGGACCGGAACAGTCACTCTTCCAGCTCGTACCCGTATTTACAAGAACGCCAATCCAGCGAATCCCTCAAAGGATTGAAGCGGTCAGGCAGTGCCAAAAGCAATTTCCATGCCCAGGCCTGTCAGTGGGTCCTTCCCGGATCGGCGGAGAGGGTCGGCTCAAAAGACCGATGAAACAGGTTGAAAGGCCCACCCTTTTCTTCAAATCGAGTCCGGTACGGTATCCTTGATTGACCGTTTTCCGGCCGGACCGCCGAAGAACTGGCACCCCCTCCATTCCGATGGGTTAAAAAGGGGGCGGGAAAAACCTCTTTAGCCTGTCGAGATGCCGCTCGGCCTCTTCTCTCCATTCCGGATCGGGCTGCTGCTGTAAAAACCGCTCAAGTAGGGCGAGAGCATCCCCCTCTTTTCCTTCCTGGTCGTAGAGCAGGGCGAGGTTGTAGAGGGCGCGGGGCTGGTTCGGATACTCGTCCAGGACCGTTTCGTAAATCTCTTTTGCCCTCGCGGTTTCTCCCCGTTCGATATAGAGATGAGCGAGGTTCAACCGGGTCGGAAGATGGACCGGGTCGATCTTCAATGCTTTCAAGTAGGCGTTGAACTCCTCCTCGGGAAGCCCTTTGAAGTTGTAGACCAAGGCGATGTTGTAATAAGCCCGGACATACCGCGGATCGGCGGCGAGGACCTTCTGAAACTCCAAAAAGGCGAGGTCGTATTGTCCGCTCCGAAGATAGGAAACGCCGAGATCGTTTCTGGCCCGGAGGTCATCAGGATGGTTCTTCAAATATTCCAGATAAAGCCGAACGGCTAGATCGTGGTCTCCCCGGTCTGTCGCTTCGAGCCCCCGAAGGTGTAGACTAGAAGCGCATCCGCTCAGGACGAGCCAGGAAAAGAGCAGTGGAAGGATCATGCGTCCTCTGAAAAAAAAGCCGAAGGAAAACATGAATCGAAGCATCCGTTGCCGCATCTCCGCCACCCTTACTTTAAATGATCCTCTTCCCGTTTCGCTCTTGCCAGCATCTCGTCCGACATTGCAAACAGAGCCTGGACCCGCTCCGCATACCGTTCAACTGCCTGATCGAGCGCCGCCAGCCTCTCTTCCAACGTCCGAATCTGCCGGTCGATCGGCTCTTTTTCAATCCCTCTGGGAAATCCCTGAAGCCGGGCCAGGGTCTGTTTAATCTTGAGATCTTCCCGAAGAAGCCGGCTCTCCTCCTCCATTTCATTCCGCTTTTTTTCGAGTGTCTCGGCATCATTTCGAAGGAGAATCGCCATCTCCCTCGTCTGGGCCGGGGAGGCCCCCTCCAGATCGGGTATCTCGATCTTCGGAAGTACAGCGATATGGAGCGAACGGGGCCGCCGCAGATCTTCCCGCGCCTGCATTTTTGCCAACACCGCGCGATGGATCTGGTCCGCCCGCTGCACTTCCCCCCGGCGCATCGACGCCTCCGCCTCGCGAAGGAGAGAATCGATCTCTTCCCCCATCAGATCATATAAGAGCCGCACCTTTTTCTCTCGTTCAGCGTGGAGATTCTGCTCCAGTTTTTTCAACTCCCGCCGATCAAGGAGAATTTCCCTTAAGCGGGAGAGGAGTCCTTCCAGCCGGATCTGATGGAGAACTCCGGCCGCTTTTTGTGACTTGAGGACCTGGACTTCCCGCGAAACCTCCTCGGATTGACGCGCCGATCGATCGAGCAAATTCAACACCTGCTGAAAGGTTGTGTCAAAGGCGCGGATTTCCTCAACAAGGGAATCGGTCCGCTCACCCGCCAAGGAGATCCCCCGGCAAATACCAACGGCCAATAACAAGACACTTAAGATGACGCCGTAACGCAGAGACCCTTTAATCCCCTCACTGATCCAATAGCCCATACTTGCGCATTTTGTACTGGAGCGAACTGCGGTGCACACGGAGCATCCTGGCCGCTTGTGTCTGATTTCCCGTCGTCTCATCCAGGGTCTTCTTGATAATTTCACGCTCCAGCATCTCCAGTCGTTCGGTCAGCCCCAGCTCGTTCGATTCCCCGTTTGATCCCGCCGGGGTTGAAACCAGTTGGAGCTCCGGAGGAAGGTCGCCCGCCTTGATGATCTCCCCCTCTGCAAGAACGGCGGCCCGTTCGATGACGTTTTCCAATTCCCGCACATTCCCGGGCCAACGGTAGAGGGTCAAGAGATCAAGGACCTCCGGGAGCATCCCGAGGTTCTTATGAATCTCACGACTGATTTTTTGCAAGAAGTAGGCCGACAACTCCGGTATATCTCCATGCCGTTCTTTCAGGGAAGGAAGATGGATTTCAATCACCCGAATTCGATAATAGAAGTCCTCTCTGAAGCGATGCTCCTCGATTTCCCTCTTTAAATCGCGGTTCGTCGCGGCAATCAACCGGACATCGACCCGGATGGTTTTTGTCCCCCCCACCCGCTGGATTTCCAGCTCCTGTAAAAACCGCAGGAGCTTGACCTGAAGGGAAAGAGGAAGCTCCCCGATCTCATCCAGAAAAAGAGTTCCTCCCTCGGCCAGTTCCAGCCGTCCTTTCTTTTGAGCCGAAGCCCCCGTGAAGGCCCCTTTCTCATATCCGAAGAGCTCACTTTCCAGTAGATTTTCCGGAATCGCCCCGCAATTGACCGCGATGAAGGGGCCGTCTTTCCGAGCGCCCCTCTGATGAATCTCTCTCGCGACCATCTCTTTTCCCGTTCCTGTCTCCCCAAGGATCAGTACAGGGGAGGTGTGCGGGGCCACCTTTTCAATGAGGCGGTAGACCTGCTGCATCTTCTCCGAGCGGCCGATCATCCGCCCGGCGGCATGATCGAGCGTTTCCCTCAGGTAGCGGTTTTCCGTCAGAAGCCTTCTTTGCTCCAGGGCCTTCTCCACCCGCGCCTCAATCTCGGTCAGCGAAAAGGGTTTGAGGAGATAATCAAACGCCCCTTGCCGCATCGCCTCCACAGCGGTTTCCACCGTTCCGAACGCCGTGACCATCAGGACCGGGGTCTGCGGCGCTCGTTTTTTGACTTCACGAAGGAGCTGGAGGCCGTCGATCTCTCCCATCTGAAGATCGGTAATGACCAGATCGATCTCCATCTCATTGAAGCGCTCCAGCGCCTCCGCTCCGCTCCCGGCCTCGATCACTTCGTAGCCTTTCTCAGAGAAGAGACGGACCAAGGATCGCCGCATCGCCTCTTTGTCTTCCGCAATCAACATCCGAATCATCGTTTTACTCCTTCATGGAATCCAGCGCCGGCTTCATCCCGGAGTCTGGCCGGGGAAGAGCCGGTTCCCCTGCGACCGATCCGTCTCCAGAGTCGTCTCTCTTTCTGATTCCTCCAGACGGATCTGAACGATGAAGGTCGTCCCTTTCCCTTCTTTTGTTTCAAAAGTCAGACTCCCTCCGTGTTCACGGATAATCCGCTCTGAAATCGCCAGACCAAGCCCCGTCCCTCCCCGCTTGGTTGTGAAAAAAGGACGAAAGATTTTGTCCCGCTGCGCGGCGGGAATCCCGGGCCCCGTGTCGGAGATTCGGAGGACGAGATGAGGGGGGACGATCTCGGCTTCGATCCGAAGCTTTCCTTCCGTCCCTATCGCTTGGAGCGCGTTCTGGATCAAATTGAGAAGGACACGCCGAAATTCGAGCGGATCGACGGACACTGCGGGAAAATGCTCCGGAAACCTCTTCTCGACGACGATCCGTTCCGGTGTTCCCGAGGGAGCGGCTAGTGAGAGGGCCGCATCGATGATCTCCGGGAGGTCGGTTTTCTCAAAACGGAACAGCGGCATTCGCGCATAGGTCAGAAATTCGGTGACGAACCGGTTCAGATGCCTGATTTCGGCGACCAAGTCCCGACTCAGTTCTTCAAGATCCCCCTCCGCAGAATCGATCTTTTCTTTTTCATCCCGGAGGTATGCCATTCCCTTCACTCTGCGACTGAGCAGCTCACCGAGGGCTTGAATGGCGGCAAGCGGGTTTCGGATCTCATGCGCCATCCCCGCGGAAAGCTCGCCGAGAAGCGCCATCTGTCGCTTCAACGCGATCTCATCCTGCAGATTTTTTACCTCCGTGAGATCGGCAAAAACTGCAGTGGCGCCGATCTCTCTTCCTCTCTGGTCTCTAATCGGCGAAGCCATCGCACCGATCCAGCGTTTTCCCCCGGAAGGGTCTTCGATCGGGAATTCTTCCCAGGCCGTCTCGCTTCCGGTCGTGACCGTGGACATGATGATTTTCTCCAAGGGAGAACAGGCGCCGAGCGCCCCCTGAACCGGTCGATCCAGAAGGGCCGATGAAGAGAGGCCAAGGATGTTCTCGGCAGCCGGGTTGCATGAGGTGATCTCTCCTTTCAGATTCACCCCCAAGACCCCGCTCGGGATGCTTTTCAAAAGCGTTTGACTGTATCCCTCGAGTATATCGGCTCGGGCTCTCTCTTCATCGTACATTCGGCGAAGCAGCGCATCTTTCGTCCGAATCTGAGCGATCATCCGATTAAAATGTCTTCCGAGATCGCCCAGTTCGTCTCTTCGCTTTAAATCGACTTGCGGGTAGTTCCCCTCATTTCCGAGCTGCTCCGTAGCGGCCGTCAGAATCTGAATCGGACGGATCATCGAACGGGAGAGGAGAAAACTAATCAGGAGAATGCATCCCCCGCTGGCCAGGGTGATCCCGATGAATTGGCGGCGGACCCGGCCCACAATCTGCATGAAATCAACCCCCACCTCAACCCCGACCCCCGCGATAATTTCCTCTTGGCTGTCCTTCAAAGGGGCATAGCCAGCCTTGTAAAATCGGCCATCCCGTCCTCGATAAAGAACCGAGGAGACCGTCCGGCCGCTCCATACCTGGTCGAGCTCATAGGAGTCAATCTGAAGGAAAAGATTCTCCTCGCCAATCGCCTGCGTTCCGTCTGAATCAACGATCACTCTGTTCTCACGGTCGAAGAGATGAATATCTTTGACACGGGTCGCTTCCCGAATCTTTCCAAGATCTTCCAGGATGAGACGGTAGAGCGAGGTGTCTTCGTCCCCAGGCTCAATTCTCATCAGGAAAGCGGGATTGACCGTCCGCGCGACCAGATCGGCGACCCCCACGAGCCGCCGGGACAATTCCGCGTCGAGCGCCTCGCTCGCGGAAGAGAAGAAGAGCCATCCGCTCAGAGAGAACACTGTCACGATCAAGAAGATATAGGGGATGATGAACTTAAAGAAAAGGCGGCTGCGGAAAATCGGATGGTTGATCGAACCGGATCGGGGAGGCTGTCGCGTTTCAGGAGTCATATTTGATATCCGTGTACACAGAACCTCGGCTTGAAAATCGAAAGGATGGCGAATGCGTAGTCATTGCGATCGACCGGAACGGGATTCGAGTAAAGGCAATCTTTGTCGCCAACGATGTCATGAAGCGGAGTACGTGATGGTTGACGCCCCCCACGGTTTTCACAGGCGCCGCCGCCGTTTTCCCGATTTCAGATTCCGACTCCTTAATTACTGTTTATTGCTTGTTTGTTCGCAATATCTGTTTTCCTGAATGTTCCGAATCTCCGCTTTCAGTACCCGAAGAACAATCGGCTTCGTGAAGAAAACCGATGCCCCCGATTCGATCGCCCTGTTTTCCGCCTCAGGAGCATCCCGGGCCGTCATAACGATCGCCGGAAGTTGAGGGTGAATCGCTCGAATCTCCCTCAGCAAATTGATGCCGTCATAATCGGGCAGACCGATATCCAGAATAAGAAGATCAATTGAAGTGACATTGAATATCTTCCATGCTTCCGCCCCGTTGTTCGCTTCCATCACTTCATAACCCTCCCGGCGCAGGCTGATGGCGATGTTCTTCCGAAGGAGCGGTTCATCTTCGACAATCAAAACCCGGTTTTTCAACATGATGTTCCTCCTATACTTACTGATCAGTTCACTAAATAGTGCGTAGTGTGCTATTATACCTGGCATGCACAAACGAAATGATGCCAGGAAATTGGAGTCCTCGGCGCTGCATCTGTTGCGCCGGCAAGTTGTGCAGGCGGTCCGCCGTGGGACGGTGCAGAGCGAGGCGGCGCGCACGTTTGGAGCAAGTCTGCGGGCGGTGAGCAAATGGATGCGGCTTGACGGGAAGGCGGGCTGCGGGCGCTTAAGCTCAAGCGCCGGGGACGGCGTCAGGGGGAGAAGCGCCTGAGCGCAAGGCGCTCCGAGCACATCCGCTTGTTGATCGTAGGCAAGATGCCCGATCAATTGAAGCTGCCGTTCTATCTGTGGACGCGCGGGGCGGTGGCGAGCCTGATTGCGCGGGAATATGGGGTCGAGGTCTCGCCGGTCACTGTGGGACGCTACTTTCAGGCCTGGGGCCTCAGTCCCCAGAAACCGGTGCGACGCGCCTACGAGAGGACCGATACGGCCATCGCGCGCTGGTTGAAGCAGGAATATCCGGCGATTGCCCGACAGGCCAAGCGGGAAAAGGCCGTGATCTACTGGGGTGATGAGATGGGATTGCGTAGCGACCATGTCACAGGTACAAGCTATGCGCCGGTAGGAAGAACCCCCGTGGTACGGGCCACCGGGAGCCGCTTTGGCTGCAATATGATCTCGGCGATTACCAACAAGGGGGCCTTGGCCTTTATGGTGTTTCAGGGCAAGTTCAAGGCGTCCGTTTTTGTGGAGTTCATGAAGCGGTTGCTCAAGCAGTTCGACGGCAGGATCTATCTGATCGTGGACGGACATCCGGTGCACAAATCCGGCGTGGCCAAGCGCTTTGTAAACCAACACCAACCACGACTGAGGCTCATACGGATGCCGGGCTACTGCCCGGAACTGAATCTCGACGAATTGCTGAACCAGGACGTCAAGACCAATGGGCTCGGCAAAAGCCGACCGACCAACCGGACAGAACTCATGGCCACCGTGCGCAGCCATCTGCATCGACGGCAGAAGCAACCGCAAATTATCAGAAACCTGTTTTGCGAGGATCATGTTCGTTATGCATCCTAAAAACTACGCACTATTTGGTGGTCGGCTCAGTAACTATCTATCCGCCAAAATACGGTGAAACATTCTATTTGCCTTGACGCCTGAAGGCAAGTGCTGGGGCAAATCCCCCATAACGGGGGGGGTCTGCCCAAACGGTCTTGAGTCAACCCTCTGTTTTCCTCAGGCCAGATCCCCGATCGCGTCCACCCGGCCGTGCGGCCTCGTCGCCGCCGCCCCTCGGCCTACCGGCAGCTCTGCCCATTTGCATGAAAGGGATCTACCTGAACGCCGGCAAGACAGCCCTCTCCGGTGACGCTGTCGATCGTGACGAAACCGGTGGAGGATAGTGAGAGATGATACCTTGATCGTTATTAAATCCGCACGTCTCCCGCGACAGACAGCGGAGCGTCCGCTCCTCCGCAGGGTCATGGAGGAATCCGGGGATGAGGAGATTGCTCGAACCGGAGGGAACGGGATCATTCGTGAGTCCCCAAATCGGACCGAAACCCCGTCGTTGTCAACAGTAGCGATTGGATTGATCTGCTCAGAGGTAAGCGCGTCGTGCTCTGTCTCGATCCGGATCGGGCCAGTTCCATCCGGATCGGTCCTTGCGTGACCGATAACCCGTTCCGGATTGAAACCGGGACATCCCGGACAGGAACCGTCCGCTCCGGTCGAAAGACGATCCACGCTTGTCGTGTTCGAAAAGAAGTCGTCTGAACTTGCCCCCAAACTGTGATTGGAGAGGGTCAGAAACAGAATGGTCCAAACCGCCTTTTTGATCATAGACAATCCCCGGCGATTCTTAAACGCAAAGTGTATGCCAACCATCTACCCCACTCATGCAACCTTTTTTCCCATTGAAAAAACTAAAATTCAATATGAAGATCCCCGCCGAAGAGAAGCGTGTGGAATAATAAAGTGGGGGAAATACCCCAACCATGGGGCATTTCCCCCACGCTTCCGACCCCCTCGTCTTCAACTACCTTCGTTGGGCGATTCCCCCAAACCACTTGTGGAAGATCATGATTTCCCGCGTCTTATATAGCTATAGCGAAACCACTCCTTAAATAACGCTGAATATTCGGCAAGTCTCGTCGTCCGGGAAATTCATTCTCAAGGCGCACTTTTTGCTTTATTTTTAAAGAGGGATCCAATATTGTCATTGCAATTCGATGGACAAATTGGGTCACAAGGATAACCGGAGTCGTTTCAGAGCCATCCGCCGAATCGGTTCTTTGAAACAGATCGCTTATTACGCGTCTTAACAGGAAATGGTATAAAATAACAGTATATTCTCCGGACACAGGCAGATCGAAAAGTCTTCTACGCCGGAAAGTGAAGTAAAGCAGGGGCGACACAGACACATCAAGGATATGAGACTGCGGTTTTTAAGCGGAGGAATGTTGTTTTTTTGCCTATTAACCGGGGTGGCCTTCGGTCAGAACATCCAGATCAATACCGCCAGCACTACCGTTGGATCGAGGACGTTCGGGTTTGACATCAGCCCCTCTCAACTTCAAACGGTGATGCAATCGGCCGGTCTGCCCGATTGCGACGCCAGCCACGGCGTAGACGGCGTGATGACCTGTACCCTCGGCAATTATGTCAAAGCGCCGGGGATGCCGGGATCGTTCACCGGCAACCCCTTCAAGACTGTCTGGTCCGAGGCGGACTTCGGCTGCGGAATTCCCTGCAGCACATTCGGAGGGGCCGATCCACAGACCGCGCCTCAAGGTTTTGAAGGCCCAAACACGCCGGCCGGAACCGTCACATCGACGGTCGATCTCGGGCTGGGTTTCGTGCCGGGAGATCCCTTCCATGCCGCCGGGCATGTGACCTTTGCGATGGACCCCTCGACAATGAGCGTATTGATCGATCAGCAAATTCTTCAGGAGATCAATACAGGCAGCGGCTTAACGATTGCCTTTACCGAAACCGATTCAGCCCTCTCATTCACCTCCATCGCAGACTCCGATGTGGACCGATTCACCGGTCCGGTCGATATGATAACCGGGATGATCCTGACCAAGGAGGCGAGATTGGTCCCGCGTCGGGAACCCCATTTCACCTCGGTTTGATGATCCCGTTTGAATACGGTGGAGGAGAAAACTTCAGAAGCGGGAACGGCTTTACCGGAAGCGACTTCCCGCGCGATCAAGCCTTCGTTACACCCGGGCTGAACACCGGGGCGGGGGATCGCTTCCCCGACTTCTGACGCTTGGGGTGGACCGGACTCGGGGAAAGACCTCCCCCCCATCGTGCAGATTAGTCCGGTTTCGCCCTTGTATTTTTATCCGCATACAGCTCTTGGTCTGTATAAACCAGGGTGGTCCGCCGAGACGGCATCGACAGTGAAACAGGCGACGCCGATGCCGAGGGTGACCGACAGCCGATGGCCCATCCTGTTCTGTGATGACGCCAACCCTCCCCTCCCCGGCTCAGCGATCTTTGCCCGCTCCCCCGTCAAGATCATCCCAAATGATCTGCAGGAACCGGAGGCATCCATGTAATCCAAAAGTGATAATGTCCGCTTTTACCAAAATAGAAATGTCCTTATATAAGCTACACTGCTTCCTTCATTTTGAGAGGAGACGGAGGAGCTTTGGAGGACATTTTGGTGATGAGGAGCAGCGAAGCAAGGCGGCTGCATATTATCGAGCAGGTCATCGAGAAGGGGCTGACCCAGAAGCAAGCGGCAGCACATTTGGGGTTAACCGATCGACAGATTCGCCGACTTAAGCGGCGGCTATTAGAGGAAGGAGAGCGAGGGCTGTGTCATCGCAGCCGAGGCAGGCCCTCGAACCGGCGGACGGACGAGAAGAGTAAGCGGCAAGTGCTGAAGATCTACCAGCAAGAGTATGCGGGGTTTGGGCCGACGCGGGCGGCGGAGAAGCTCTCGGAGCGCAATGCCATTCCTCTCAGCGATGAGACACTTCGGCTGTGGCTGAAGGCGGAAGGGATTGCGTATCCGAGCCGGAAGAAGCGGCCGCATCGGCGCTGGCGACAGAGGCGAGGGCAGTTGGGGGAGTTGTTGCAGATGGATGGCTCCCATCACGACTGGCTGGAGGGCAGAGGGCCTTGGTGTGTACTGATGGCCTACATCGACGATGCGACCAGCCGCGTGTATGCTCGTTTTTACGAGTACGAAGGCACCTACCCCGCCATGGACAGCCTTCGGCGCTACATCCAGCGCGATGGGGTTCCCTTGGAAGTCTATATCGACAAGCATTCGACCTACAAATCGACTGCAAAGCAGAGCGAAGAGCAACAACTCTTAGACAGCAAGCCGATGAGCCAGTTTCAGAGAAGCCTCCAGGAATTAGCGGTGGAAGTCATCCATGCGGACTCCCCCCAAGCCAAAGGGAGAATCGAGCGACTCTTTCGCACCTTTCAGGACCGACTGGTCAAGGAGATGCGCCTTGAGAAGATTGCAAGCATCGAAGAAGCAAACCGATTCTTAGAGAAATATCTGCCGATCTATAACAGACGCTTTAGGGTTGTCCCGCTAAAGCCGGGGGACCTGCATCGGGCGGCTCCTCCTGCAAGAGAGCTAGATCGAATTCTCTGCCTTAAGAGCGAGCGGGTATTGAGGAAGGATTGGACAATCTCTTATGAAGGCAAGCTGTATCAAATTCAGAAGAATATTCGGGCAGAGAAGATCTGCGTTGAAGAGTGGTTGGACGGCTCGTTGCATTTGAGTCACCGAGGAAGGAGTCTACCTTACACAGAGATTCTGAGTCGGCCACTGAAAGTGCAGCCGCCTTCTGAGCGCAACCAAACACTCAAGAACAGCAAGCCCGTAGCAGATCATCCGTGGAGGAATTTTCAGTTTGGTCGAAACAGAAAAAGAGAACTCGCTCCAAACCCCTAAAACCGGACATTTCTATTTTGGTAGAAAGAGGACATTTCTATTTTGGCTTGACAAAGCCGGAGGCATCCATTGACTCACAGAAAGTAATCAGTTACATTGATTGATGTTTTGGATCAATAGAAATGAATTCACCCGTTCTTCGATTATAACCTCATGCCGATTGAAGAGAAACAACCCTTTAACCTCCTTCGCTGGTTTGCTCTTCTGAGCTTCCTCTCCGTCGGTCTGATCACAGCCGTCTCCTCCATCCTCCTCTCGAGCTTTCTCACGCACAACATGCTCCAGCGCGACGCGGTCGTGACGATGGAGTTTGTCCAGACCATCGCGCAAGCGGAGAATACACGCAGCTATTTCGAGACGGATGATCCCGGGAAGACGAAAACTGTTTTCGAGGCCTTCTTCAAGCAGATTGCCACCATGCCGGAGGTGGTCCGCGCCAACGTTTACAACGGCAACGGATCGATTCTCTGGTCGGATGACGATCGCTTCATCGGCCATCGTTTCAGCCCCAACCCCCAATTGGAGACGGCGCTCTCGGGAAAACTGGCCGTCACGAGCGGGACTTCCGGGAAATCATCCAAGCCGGAGCATGTTTTCGATCAGGAGGTTCCTTTTTTCGCTGAAATATATATCCCGGTTTGGAACCTCTCCGAGAACAAAGTGGTCGGCGTGGTGGAAGTCTACAAGGTTCCGCTTACGCTGTTTCATGCCATTCAGCGTGGAAATCAACTGGTCTGGTTGAGCGCGGGCCTGGGAGGAATCTTTCTCTATGTCTCTCTCTTTTGGATCGTACGCCGTGCGGCCCGGGTCATCCGCCGGCAACAGGAACAGCTCGTTGAATCCAAAACGATGGCCGCCATCGGAGAGATGGCTTCGGCCGTGGCCCACGGCATCCGGAATCCGCTCGCCTCTATCCGCTCCTCCGCGGAGGTCGCACTGGAAGAAAACCCGCCCTTTCGCGCCACCGCCGAGGAGATCATTCATGAGACAGACCGGATTGAGGACTGGATTCGGGAGCTGCTCGTCTATTCCAAACCGCCGAGCGGAAATCCCGCCTCCATCCGGATCAACGATCTGATCCAATCGACCCTCGACTCCCTCGATCGTGAGATGAGGAAGCGGAGCGTGAAGCCGACGCTGACCCTGGAACCGTCCTCTCCCCTCGTCCACGCGGACGAGGCATTGATGCGTCACGTCTTAATCAGCCTGATCGCAAACTCGCTCGATGCCATGCCGGAAGGAGGAGAATTGCGGGTCTCCAGCCAAAACGAGAAAAATGCCGGCCGCGTCGAAATCGTGATCAAAGATACCGGAAGCGGCATTCCGGAAGCTCAGATGGACAAAATCTTTAAACCCTTTTACACGACGAAATCGAAGGGAATGGGGGTCGGCCTCTCGCTGGCCAAACGGATCATCGAGCGGCACGGCGGGACGCTGCAGATGGAAAGCAAAGAGGGGATCGGAACCACTGTTTTACTACACATTCCATCAGCGGGGTAGATCGATGTCGTATGCCATTCTCATCATTGAAGATGAAACGACGCTGGCAAGAAACATGAAGACGTATCTGGAACGCTATGGATACGAGGTCCGAATCGCCCAGAGCGCCGAGGAAGGATTCCAGCAGCTCGATTCGTTTAAGCCGGACGTCATCTTACTCGATCTACAGCTGCCGGGAATGAGCGGCCTTGACGCCCTCGCTCGGATAAAGGAGCGTGACGCGCAGGTGAAGATCGTCATCATCACCGCACATGGGAACATCGAAACGGCAGTCGACGCGATGAAGGCCGGCGCTTATGACTTTATGAATAAACCGCTGGTCCTCGCAAAACTCAAGGTCCTTCTCGACAAGGCGGTCGGACAGACCAAGTTGGAAGGGACCCTCTCTTATTACAGGGAAAAAGAGGCCGGTGAAAGTACGCTTTCCGCCCTGATTGGGAAGTCGCCGCCGATGCGTTCATTGAAAAACCGGATCGAGCAAATTATCGATTCGGAGCGGAAATTAACGGAGGGGGACCCGCCCGCTGTCCTGATCACCGGTGAGACCGGCACCGGAAAGGAGCTGGCGGCTCGGGCTCTTCACTACAACGGCCCGCGAAAAAATGGTCCTTTTATCGAAATTAACTGCGCCTCGATTCCAACACAGCTCCTGGAGGCCGAGCTCTTCGGATATGAGCGGGGCGCCTTCACAGACGCAAAGGAGAAGAAGATCGGCCTTTTCCAGGCTGCGGAAGGAGGAACCCTCTTCTTGGATGAGATCGGGGAGATTGAAATATCCCTCCAGGCCAAATTGCTCAAAGCACTCGAGGATAAAGTGATCCGCCGCATTGGGAATATTCGAGAACAGAAGGTCGACGTCCGGATCATTACCGCAACGAACCAATCCCTTGAAGAATCGGTCCGCCAAGGACGATTTCGGCCGGACCTCTTTTTTCGGCTTCGGATCATCCACCTGGAGCTTCCTCCGCTCCGCAGCCGAGGGAGCGACATCCTCCCTCTCGCCAACCATTTCTTGAAAATCCACTCCCGGCGATATGGAAAACAGGGAATGCGCTTCAGTCCGGAAGCCGAAAAGGCGCTCCTCGATTATTCATGGCCCGGCAACGTCCGCGAATTGAGAAATATGATCGAGCAGACCGTCCTCCTCTCAAAGCAGGAGACGATTGAGCCGGACCAGCTTGCACTCCTCCCCGGCCTTGTCAAAATACACAAGGACCAAGATAAGGAGAGCGAGGGTCGGTTTCTCCTCCCGCCGCAGGGAATCTCGCTCGAAGAGGTCGAGCGCGATCTTGTTCTCCAGGCGCTGAAGCAGACCTCATGGAATGTCACTCATGCGGCAAAGCTCCTGGGACTCACCCGCGATACCCTCCGATATCGAATGGATAAGTATAAGCTGGAGCCCTTATTCTGATCGACCTCCCGTCTATTCCTTTGGAGCGCCGTCCTGAGCCGCCGTGCAAACCTGGTTACGCCCCTTCTTTTTGGCCATGTACAACATCTGATCGGTCAACTGGACGAGATCACCTTCTGTCGCAGCTCCGTCGGGGTAAGAGGCCACTCCGATGCTGACCGTCACGGGAACGCCATCGACACCGGTAATCAGGCGGACTATTTCGGGTCCCATATCGTAAATCCTCTTTTGGATTCGCCATCCCAAAGCCGTCGCTTCCGGAACGGCTGTGTCGACCACTAGGACCGCAAACTCTTCTCCGCCATAGCGCGCCACGATGTCGCTTTGGCGAACAGACTCTTTGATCGCCTCCGAAACCAGCTTCAACAACTTATCTCCCTGAGGGTGACCGTAAGCGTCGTTGAATTTTTTGAAGTGATCGACGTCAATCATCATCAGCGTCAACGGCCTCCGATGACGCTCGGCCCGGCTGAACTCTTCGCTCAAGCGGCGATGAAACTCCCTGTGATTCAGCAGGCCGGTCATCCCGTCGTGCAGTGCCAAGTGTTTCAGGGCCTCCCGGTCTTCGTGAAGGATCACCGCCATCCGGTTGAATTCCACCGCAAGGACTTCCAACTCGTCCCCGGTTCTGATTTCAATACGATAGTCCAGATTTCCGCCCCCAATCCGCACGGCGCCCTCGGTAAGGGCCTGGACCGGACGGGTCAGATGACGGTCCAAAAGGAAGACGAGGACAATGCCCGCGAACATACCGGCCGCCGAAAGAAAGACAACCCATTGTATCATGCGGCGATAGGCCTCGTTCGCCCTTCTTAACTCAACCCTCCGTTCTTCCTGCGCGATCGTAAAGATCGCTCCGAGCGACTTCGTTGCCTGCATCGCCTGGGAATCCATCAGCGCCATCAGGCGGGCTGCTTCCGGGTTTCCGACCGGCTCCGAGATGCCGAGGAGGGTCGTGGCGGTCTGACGGGAAGCAAGCCAGTAGCCGAGCGCTTCCTGAACCATTCCCTTTTCTTCTTGATGATCGAAAAGAGATCTCTCTACCATCCGGTCGAATTCTGCGTCGACCTTCGCCGCAGCCTCTCTGAAACGGGAGATCTCTTGACGACCTCCCGTCGCCAAATAGTCGTTTGGAAATATGATAGCTCTATTAATGAGGGTTTGAAGGCGAATGGCCGGTAGGATCTCCTCCTCGCCCTCGGCGATGGCGGCTTCAAACCGATCGACCACTTCCTGTACAAGGAAAAGGCTCCCCGCACCGATCACCACTGTCGGAACGACCATCGCCAGCATGAAGCCGGAAAGTCTTTTCCTGATCGAAACCCGCATCGTTTCCCAAATTGGGGGAGCATCCTGGATCTATTCTTGCCGGGAACTCCTTGCTCCGCTCATAAGGCCCCGCGATCCTTGAGGTCTCAAGGGGGATCTACCGGGGGTTCCGGTCTCGCGTCGTCCCGACGATCCAGCCTTTTTGTGGAGCAAGCTCCGCGAGCCACCGTCCCATCTCCGCCGCAGGAATCGGCCGGCTGATATGATATCCCTGCGCCGCATCGCAGCCGACGAGGACGAGATGATTCCATATCTCCTGATTCTCCACTCCTTCGGCGATAACCTTCAGCCCCAAATGATGCCCCAGGTCGATGGTCGAGCGGACGATCATCGCGTCATTCTCATCCATGGTCATGTTTTTCACGAATGATTTATCGATTTTGATCGTATCCACCGGCAGCTTCCTGAGGTAGCCTAAGGAGGAGTAGCCTGTCCCGAAGTCGTCGATCGAAAGAGAGATCCCCGTCTGATTGAAACGCCTGAGAATCTCCAGCGCTTTTGACGGATCGGCCATAATCGCGCTTTCGGTAATCTCAAGCTCCAACTGGGATGGGGACACGCCATGTGTCTGAAGCAGTCCCGCAACCTGATCCGGGAACTGCGAATCGAGGAGATTCCGCGCCGACACATTGACCGAGACCGAGAACGCACGCCCCTCCTCCCGCCAGGCGCGGCATTGACGCAGCGCCGCTTCCACCACCCAGAGAGTCAGAGGCCGGATCAACCCGCTCTTCTCCGCGGGCGCAATAAACTCATCAGGCGGGATCAGACCGAATTCCGGGTGTATCCAGCGCACGAGCGCTTCCACGCCGATGACGCGGCCGGATCTGAGATCAATCTTCGGCTGATAATAGAGAATCAACTGTCCGGTCTCGATCGCCTGGCGCAATTGCCCCAGGAGCGCAAGCCGTCGTGTGCTGTGTTGGTCCCGCTCGGAAACATAAACCGCATACCCGTTTCCGCTCTGCCGGGCTAAAGAGATCGCCACATCCGCCCGTCGGATGAGAAGCTCCGCTTCCTCTCCGTGGTCGGGGAAAAGGGAGATCCCGACGCTGACTTCCACATCAAGCGCCAATTCTTCCAGGAAAAAAGGCTCCTCCAACCGTTTTGCGATCTTCTGGGCCGCCTCGATGCTCCCCTCGACCCCCGTCATGGGGAGCATCACTGCGAACCTATCGCCGGCGAGCCGCGCGACCGTATCGGATTTCCGCAGTCCTTCCAGCAGACGAACGCCGACCGCTCTCAGAACGAGATCGCCGTTTTTGTGGCCGAGGGTGTCATTTATCTCGTTGAAGCGATCCAGGTCCACGACAAGCAGCGCGAGCGGTTTTCGTTCCCGCTGTCCGGCCAGGATCGCCTGGTGAAGGCGGTCTCGGAGCAGCGCCGCGTTGGGAAGGCCGGTTAGTCTATCGTGAGTGGCTTGGTGTTCCAGGGCCGCGGTGTGTTTCTGGATCGATTCGGCCATCTCGTCGAAGGTTCGCGCCAGCAGCTCCAACTCCCCTTTTCGATAGGAGGGTCCGTTCCGCGCGCTGAAATCTCCCGCCGCAAACCGTCGGGTCGTCTCCGTCAACGCGTTTACCTGGCGGAGAACAAAGAGATCGCTCCCGACCCAGGCGGTGAGAAAGGTCAAGGCCCCGACTAGGCCGAGCCCCAGGAGATGACGGGAGAAAATCCGATTTACTTCGGAGAAGGCCGCCTCTCTGGGAATGCCAACCCCGACGTAAACATCTCCAGACTCTTGAGTACCGAAGAGAGGGGCAAATCCAAATAGGCTCGGAATCCCCTCCATGCTCGCCGCTTCCGCAACGCCCGTCCGTTGATCGAGAATAGCCCTGACGAAAGAGGTGTTCTTCAGGGATCGGCCGATCCACCTCTCTGGATTGGGGTATTGGAATAAAATGGTCCCGTTCCGATCGAACACGGTAAACGTTGATCCCGGTGGCAATTCCGCCTCGGATGCGAGCCGGTTGAGCCATGCTAAATCAAGCGCGGAGAAGATCACGACTTCGATCTGGCCATCCTTCATGACGGGGTAGCCGAAATTCACTGTGGCCTTGCCGGTAATACGGCCGATCTGATAGTCGCCGATAGCGAAATCGCCCGTCTGGATCGCTCGCTGAAAATAAGCCCGGTCGGAGAGGTTGGCAGGGCCAAGCGCCGACAGCGCGCTACAGAAGACCATCCCGTCGGCACTCGCTACGCCGAGATTGGCATAAAGCGGGTATTGTTGTAGGACTTTTGAGAGAACTGCACCGCACCCCTCCGTATCCCCGGAGCGAACCTCCGGAAGCTGGGATAAGCCGACGAGGAGCTGACGCACCCCCCCGATCAATTGTCCTTGATTTCCGGAAGCGAGCCGGGCCAATCGCAGGGCGGTCTGCTGCGCTTCGACCGTGGCTGAGTGCCTCTGTTCCAGAGCGGTATAGAACACAAGTCCCAAGGCCGGAAACACAGCAGTAAGGACAAGAAAAAATAGACGGACGCGCAGGCTCGAAAAGGAAAGCCGCTTCATCGGCATCCCTCTTGGCATTGAAGATTTCTCAAAAACGGTCGGCGGATCGGGGACTTGTGGGGAAGGAAAAAATGAGGAATACATTCCGTGAGGAATCGCCGCATGACACAATCTTGACAATCGTCCGTCAACAGACAAAATACCTTTATATAATCTTTATTATCTTTATAACTATACTTACGATCCCTCATTTTGTAAAGACGAGGATACTGAGATGATGGGATACTAAAATGGAGTAAACCCTGAATCGAAACAACGCGTTAAACAGGGGTCAGGTTGCCGAAGTAAACTCGTTCCCCCACATATGTGTGGCGCTCGGTGCCCTTGGGCGTGGCATTAACCCGCGCAGATCGTCTTTGCCGGAGCGCAAAAAGGGCGGCATCCCCGTTAATGAATGTTGTCCTGCGATCGTTACACCTCTTGACTGTTTATCACCTTCATGAGCTGGCCTCATTCACAGGCAGCCACAAGAAGAAGCACAATCTTGGAGCAGGTGGATGTTGTTGGATAAAAGGAGCCGTCGGAGCGGTCTGACGGGCCATTTTTCCAAAGAAGGAGATATCAATCTTTATCGAAGAGAGCCTAGTGTAGTGTCCAACAAATAAATGTAATCCCAAAGAGATAATGTCCTATTCTGCCAAAGTAGAAATGTCCTCTTTACTGATAGACTGTCTGCCCGAATTAGGAGGGCAGGATGGTCGGAGAGGACAAGGAGGTGATGAGTACCAAAGAG
>NZ_VTOW01000010.1:57500-74216 GCF_012184425.1 Candidatus Manganitrophus noduliformans | reverse complement strand
CTTACAGGCCTGTGAGACATTCCCTAACTGCTTGGCCAGCTCCAGTAATCCCACCTTCGTCTTGATGATCTTTTGATCCTTACTCATGTCCTTGACTCCTTTCTCCCACTCTCGGGATGAGATCCAAGGACCTTACCATATTGTCAGATTAAATCGTAGTACTTGCAATTAATTCAAGCAGAGCTTCATCCGAAACATCTTTTACAACGGCTATACCTTTCTCAATTAGAGCACCAAATCTGGCAGATCCACGCTTGCTGCCATCTAAATGGGATTTTACGGCACTAATAAAGGCGGTCTTGTCAGAACGGATCATACACGCACAAATGAAATCCAGAGCTATCTCAAGACGTACTAAACCCGTAGATCCTTCAAGCCTCTCAGCAAACTTATAAAGATCCTTACAATCTAAAGGTTCGATGTTGGAAAATCCCACTGCTGCAAGGTTCTTGGCAAGATTAGCTCGAACATTGATATTGGCTGGGTCACCTATGACGACTAGGTACCCATTACTTGCCTTGTTCATTAGAGCCTTACATGTGCTGACGACTTTGCTTTGTCTGAGAGCCGGTTTCTCGGGAAGCGGCTGCCAGGTTACTCCTGTAGGAGGGCTCCTCAGGTCGATGGCTCCACCCTGTTCAATAGTACTGCGGATATTCCGAAGCCATTCGGATAAATCTTCATTCCCAGCATTGCGCCAACGCCATGGGATATTCAATTCCCCAGCTTTGCTAAAAACGGGAAACACATCAGAACCCCAATCAACTGAACTCTGACCTTTAAAGTCAAAGATAGCCTGAAGCGGATCGCCGAAAACGCACACCGGAAGATAAGGGGCTATCGCTTTGATAACTCGGTGTTGATGACCGTTACAGTCCTGATACTCGTCTACGAAAACACCAGAGTAAGACGATGTTAATACCCCCTTAACTGCACCACTTTGGATGAGTCTAGCAGTCGCTTCATAAACGGCGCTCCACTCCTTATCATTTTTTGGAACAACGCAAGAAAGACCCGACCAATTTGGGAAGGAGACCGCATATAATAAACACCAGCCGGCAATTGTATCGACGCGAAACTTTTTGCTGTCAACCTTGTGTGTAATAAATCGCTTACGAAGCGCGTCGACACCCGCATGAGTATGGGTAAGTATAAGTCTGCGTCCATTTGCAATCTGTGTAGCGCGTACAATTTGCTCGGTCTTACCACAGCCTGCCGCAGCGACTATACTCCCGCACTTTAAAGAAGCAACAAGATTGGCGATCTCTGCCTCTGGATTCGTCATCCGTCGACCCATTGCCGAACCATGGAAAGGGTTATCGCTAGCGGTTTGTCAAGAATTTGATCAAGACAGGGCGCAATAATCTCGGCTAATTCCTCTCCTCTGGAAACATCTTTAAACCAGGATCTCTTTGTATCCTTATTCTTAGCAGACTTTCCGAGAACACGTCGAAATTCATCTGTATCCAGGTCCTCGGAGAAAGAGAGATCGGAAATTTGTGAGAGAGACTGTGCCTTGCACGCATTGTTAATATTATCCTTGACGCTATCAGCACCATGGAGTTCCTCTGCAAACTTTACGATACTAATGACCGTCTTCCATGGCACATCAAGAAATATTCTCTCCTCTATCGAACAAGTGCCTGGCCATTCGAAAATCACACCACCCTTGTTTTTTACAGCATCGATAAGATCAGTAGGAAGTGGTTTGTCTGTATCCAGTAGTAGTGCAATCTTGTAACCGAGGTCGAGGAGATGCTCGGCGAAACCTAACGCAGCATTAGCGCCACAGCCATCAACGGCTATTGTGCCTTGGAGAGCAAATGAATCCCTTCCTTTCTGGCTCCACCAGGCATCCAATCCGCGCAGAAACCCCTGTTCGGTTCTTCCCTCACCGACAAGAATTCTCCTTGCAAGAAAAGCTTCTGGAGTAGCTCGCAAATGACGTTGAACCGTATTAAGATCTTCCGTGGTCGCTAAGACGGACCGAACTTTAGTCAAACCTACCTCGCATCGCACTGTGAATATATCACGGGCAATCAGTTCACGGATAACTACGGGTGAATGCGTTGTCACAAATATTTGGGAAGCTGAAACCTTCGTATCGCCTATTGGAGGAGACTTTATATATTTTATGAGCCTTGCTATACGGTGCGGTTCGAGGCCGTGCTCAATTTCATCGATAAGGGCAATGTGCGAACCACCGGAATCATGCTGTAGGGCGGAAACGATCAGCCTAGATGAACCGGTTCCCAGTCGTCTCAGCGGTAGCTTGCCATCGTGGAGTGCGATACCTCCGCTCGTAATGCTGACTCCCTGGACATCGAGTTCTGCAACATACTTATCACGAACTGGCACGGAAACTTGTCTACCAAGTTGTTCCGCGCGTGAGACGGTTTCCTTAAAGACTTCTTGATTCCCTTGGCGGAAAGCATCTCGGGCAGCCCTATTTGCCTGCGCTAATTGAAGATTTATACTTTCGGTGGCTTCGCCCATCCGCGAGAGAACTGATTGACGACCCCACCCTAAATGTCGTTCAGCATAAGGACCGAGTCTAGTCGTCGCCAATTCCCTAAAGTCTTTGTGACGAACCGTTGGTGGATCATTCTCTCCCGCCTCGATACGATCATTGAATATGGACCATCGTGCCTCAAGTGAATCGTCAATCATGACACGAACGGATAAAGCGTCCTCTAACCCCTCACCTGGTTCATCATAGACCTTTGATTCCTGGTCGTTCCATCCACGAAGGTACATACCATAACGATCATCGGATTTGAATTTAGACGGCAACCCTGCCAAGGTGACAGTGATGTTTATAGAATTATTGACATTAAGATCGAAGAAGTCAGAATCATCAGCGAATTGGTAGTACCTGGGATTCAACGCAAGCTCGACAGCATCAAGTATTGCTGTCTTAGTCGAATCTCCTGGACCGATAAGACAATTCACTGTCGGGGCCGGAGCCCAATCAAGCTCCTTTATTCCTCTGAAGTTCCGGATTTCCACAAATACAATTCGCATAGTCTACTCGCAATAAGGACCGACATTATGCTTCCGTTATTCAAGAACAAAACTCGATTGCGCTTAATCTTTCGGTTTACCTCTTTTGCTTAACTAACACCGCTCTAGACATACGTTACATTGTAAAAAGACAGATAATCCAATTCCCCAAGTTAAATCCTTTCAGGGAGTATACTGAATTAGGAACAAGATCACAAGAAAGATTATTTAATACAGAAAACTCTGCACACTAAAATTAATAACTTGAAGGTAGGACGGACACGATTCATAGTCTCAACGCCAAAGCACGGCCATCAGCTTGAAGAATTCTTTAACTATAAGTAGACTGAATTTAAGGTAGAATAATTCCCTCTTTCAACTCTGACAGAGGGATTGAAAGGAAGGTGGAACCATGCCGAGCAATAAAAAAGTAGCCAAGCAAAAACGCACCACCCACCCCAAAGGCAACCCAGCTCAGAACCCGCGGAAACTGAAACGCGCCGACAATGTCTACCGCAAGCGCGCCAAGCCGATGACCTCCGACCTGACGGAGCGCTTCGAGAACCGCTCCCCCACCCGCGTCCGGCAGATCCCCGAGCTCCCCGCCAAAGGCCAACGGGGCGCGCCAAGGCAGTGATGCAGACAAAAAGAGCCCCGCCCAAATAAAGGGCGGGGCTCTTTGCTTCCACGAAGCGCGGATTACTTTTTCGTCGATTCGATCTCGATACGCGCGCAGTTCTCTTTGACGTTTATTTCATTGGCCAAAGAGTGCTTCCCCCCCTCGTCTCGCTTCTGAACCGCTTCGATCAAATCCTTCAGAAAATCCCGGACGGCAACGGCATCTTTGTCTCCGATCGCTTTGAGGAGAACGTCCCCGCATTTCCCAGCCTCCTCGCTCCGGGCCGTGAGCTTCATCAGCCAATCGAAGTGCGGCTTGAGATATTTTCCGTAGAGTTTCTTCAAGTCGTCGACATGTTCCGCTTCATTCTTCTCGATCCACTTCCCGGCCGCCTCATGGCTCGGCTTGCCGATCATCGTCACCGGCACGCTTCTTTTGTCGCGGCAGGCGGCGGTCCCCGCGATCCCCGACCCCGGCAGACGCATCGACCAGCCCCCCTCCTCCGGCTCGGTGGGAATGATGACGTTGGCCGAAACCGTCACGTCAAAATCGTTGAAGGAACACCCCTTCGTCTTCGGATCATGGCGCGCTCCCGGGGGCTGCAGCGCTTTAAAAAGCAGCTCCCCCGCCTGCATGAAATCATTCGGTAAGGGGCTGCCGTTCACGGTCGGCGTGGTGTATCCGACCGGCAGGTTGCCGAGAATCCGCTCGATCGGATTGATCCGGTTGTAAGCGGGGGTGTCGAACTTGATCTTTCGACGGACGACGGACGGGCCACTCGCCTGCTGGAACAGATGGGCCAGCTCATGCGCGATCAACCGCTTTCCTTCCACTGTATGGGGGGCATACTCCCCGGCCCCGAAGAAAAGATCCCGCCCGACGGTGAACGCCCGCGCATTCAACGACCGGGAGAGTTGGGCGGCGCCTGAATCGGTGTGCAGCCGCACACCCCTTAAGTCCCGCCCGAACCGCGGCTCAAAGTACGACCGCACCGGATCGGGCATCGCTTCCCCCCGGCCGCCGAAGCCCTCGAGCTGAGCGGGGTCCATCTCCGGGGAGACGCGAGGCGGAATGGGGTCGACCGGCTTCGACTGCCCGACCGTAAGTTTGGCTCGAACGTTTTGAACCGCTTGGTTGCCGGCCGCTCCCTGAAGGGAAAGCCACCGCGCAGCAGGCGAACGCATCAAATGAAAGGGAACGGTGCTTTTATTTGAGAGGGAAGGATTCACTTTCCCGGCGAGAGCGGGTTTGGCGGAGCCGGCTTTTGCACGCATTTCTTCTTTCCCGGAATATTGAAAGAACCCTACCGGCCTTTTCGCGGTTCGGCGTTCGGAGCGGGATTGAGCTTTTTTAAAACGGCATCGAGCAGCTGCTCGATTTCAAACGGCTTGGCCAGAAAGGAATGCCCCCCCCGATCGAGGAATTCGCGGGTCCGCGGGTTCAGCGTATCCCCCGTCAGAAAAATCACCTTCTCCGAGAAATCGGGCGACAGATGAATGATCGACGTGAAGAGATCGACCCCATCCATCCGAGGCATCTTGATATCGGTGAGAATCAGATCGAAGGGACGGCGCTCGATCCACGCCAGGGCCTCGGGACCGTCCGGGGCGGTCGTCACGTCGGCCCCCCGCTGCAACAAGGCGTTCCGGATCATCTCCACGATGTGCGCTTCATCATCCACGACAAGAATCCGCTTTCCCGACAAGACCGCCCGGTCGCCCCGGGAGGGGGCTCCCGCGACCTCTTCCGCCCCTTCCCGAACGGGAACCCCGATCGGCTCGATCGGCAGCTCGACGTAAATCTGAGCGCCGCCCCCCCGCCGGCTCTCCGCAAAGAGCCGGCCGCCATGGGCTTTGATGATCCCGTACGAGACGCTCAATCCGAGGCCGGTGCCGACCCCGACCGGCTTGGTGGTGAAAAAAGGATCGAAGATCTTCGGCAAAAGTGCTTCGGGGATCCCCGGGCCGCTGTCTTTAAAGACAATCTGGATGAACCCCTCTTTTCTCCTCCCCTCGATCACCAGCGTCCGCCGGTCGGTCTTCTCCATCATCGCCTGCTGAGCGTTGTTCAAGATGTTCATGAAGACCTGCTGAATCTGGCTCTCGTCGGCGGAGACGGCGGGGAGGGAATCTTCGAAGTCGACTTTCACTTCGATGTCGTCCAATAAAAAGGGACGGGCCTTGATTTCGAGGGTTCTTTTCAGCAAGGCATGCAGGTCGGTCTCCCTCGGTGAAAAGGCTTCTCTTCTGGCAAAGGCGAGGAGGTTCTCGATGATCTTCGAGCAACGCAGCGCCTCGCTCTGGATGATCTTCAGCCGTTTTTGGATCGAACCGGGCTCGGGAGCGGTGAGAAGGAGCTCGGAAAAACCGATGATGCTGGTGAGCGGGTTATTCAGCTCGTGCGCGACGCCGGAGACCAGCTCTCCGATGGCCGAGAGCTTCTCCGCCTGGACGAGCTGCCCCTGCAGCCGGGTCAATTCATTTGCCGTCGCCGCCTGGCGCTCCCGCTGCCGGCGGATGACGGCGGCGGCCCGCCGGACAATCCAGAAGAGGGTGGCATAAAGAAAAAGGCCGCCGAGGAGAGCGCTCAACCAGACCCGGCGTCTCCCCTGCTCGATCTCCCGGAAAAGGGAGACCGGACTTTTGTAGACCTCCACCACCCCCGCCACCGCCTCCTTTCCGCCGTCCCAAATGGGAATATAAAATTCGGCGAAATAAGGGACCGCTTCATCGAAGACATGCTCCGGTTTCATCGGCCTGCCCGATTCCCCGCTGTGGACGGCAAGCCTCCCGGAGAGGGCTTCTTCCAGTTGCGGATTCGGATCGAACCGGTGTCCGATAAAACGGCGATCGTTCGACCAGATGATCGTCCCGTCTTTGGCATAGACATTGGTCCGGACGACCTCGGGCATGGAGGCCATTTTCTCGAAAAAGTTTTCGAGAACCTCGCTGGAGGGGTCCGCTCCCGCCGACCCGAAATAGGCGGCCGTCTCCTGGTCTTCGAGAAGGGTCTGGACGAACTCCATCGTCAAAACGGCGTCGCGCTGAATCATCTTTTCGGACAAGAGGCGGGAGAGGAGAACGGCGGAGAAAACGGTGATCGCGGAGATCGACAGAAGGCTTAAAACGGAAAACCAGCGGAGAAGATTGAATGGTTTTTCTTCTTGCGGCATGGTCGCACCCAAAGGGTCATGCACTGGATAAAATCAATGTTCGCCTCATCCGGTCTCTTCGTTAAACGTAATGATGACGTGCTCGAACTGTAGCCGATTCTCTCGCGTTCGTCAACGCCGCCGGGGAGAGGATCGCGCGGGTCGGAAGGGGCTTTCGCGTGCGATGAAAATCAGGGGAGGGGCTCGATGGAAAAGGTCACCGACACTTCGGCGCCGGCCGACCGCGCGGGGCTGCCGTTCATGCAGAATGTCTTTGCAGTCATCCCTAAGCCGTAACTGCCGGCGTCCTCGATAGGGACGCTGTTTGTGAAGGTCCTAGATGGAGTCTGATCGCGGGTCGTCAAAGTGACTGATTGGATCGTGCCCAAAGGAAGCGATGGGTTCTCGCTCTTAAGCCTCTGGAGAGTAAATTTGGCCTCAAAATCAGCGCCGCTGGTCGTGCCGGTCAACGTTCCATCGAGAGTCAACCGGAAGCGCCCCTCCGGAAATTGAAGATAAGGCGAGACGAGGCCGGTTGTGACGACGGTGATCTGGGCGTTCCCGTCGGCGCTGCACGAAGCGGTCAGGCGCAAGGTCCCCCCGGTCACGGTGTCGCTCTCGACCTCGGAAGCCGATACCGATTCAACATAGTCGGCCGCATAGGTGTAGCTGCTGGTGAGCGGGTCGGGCGAGTGGGTCCCGGAGCCGTTCAGCGCGACCGCCGGCGGCGTGTAGTCTCGCCCTTGCTCCGGCGGATAGATCGACGTCTTTTGATCTTGAACCAAGGTACCGCCGGAGTGGGTCACTTCCCCCTTGGTCGTGGCGATCCGGTTGAGCCGAACCCCCGGCCCCCGGGCAAAGGCCCGCACGGTCTGCTGCGCCAGCGGGGGACTCCCCTCGTCCGCATGGGCCGTCACCACCACCGACAAATCGGCGCAACCGCTTCCGAAGCTGACGGTCGCGTTGAACTCCCCGCTCGTATTCGTCAGACCGCTTGCGTCGCTGACCGTGGCACAGGTCGGCGTCAGTTCGACCCATAAACCCGGAGCAGGCGCGAAGCCTCCCGCTCCGTCCGGCTGCAGGAGGGTCACACGCAAGGTGGCGCTGGTCTCGAAGCGATTTGGAAAGTCCACGTCCATCTGTATGCCGAGGCAGCGGGAGAGAAGGGTTCCCCGCACGTCGTCCGTGTCGCCGCTTGCGTCATAAAACGGCGCCCCGGTCGAATCGACCCCGTACGCGTAGTAGCAGAGGATCTGCGCGTCGGTCAGCGCCGCTTCATTTAACGGAACCGCCACCCCCCCGATCGTCGCGGTGACGGTGGTAAAGCGGGGGGCGCCGTTCGGTTCGAGGCCGTCGGCGTCGAGATCAAACCGCTCGGTGAGGATCCCCCCGGTGAAGCCGTCGCCGTTGAGATCGAACCGGCTGTAATCACGCGCCGCGGGGATGGAAGGCGCATTTGGATTGCCGACCTGGTAGCTCTCCGCGAATTCCTGCAAGTCGAAGTGATTGAAGAGGCTGTCGTTGTTGACGTCGAGGAGCGTTTTTCGGATCTGATCGGTCTGATGCAGCGCATCGAGCGCCAGCACCGCGGCATAGGCGTCGATGAAGCTTTCCACCTTCTTTTTATCGTCCGGCTCCACATTTGCGCGGGAGGTCCCCCGAATCAACCGGAGGGTCTCTTCCACCGGCCGGCTCCGTAAATCGTCGTCGAGGAGCCAGAGGTACGAGGCGAGCCCGGCGACCTGGGCGGCGGAAAAACTGGTCCCTTTCAATTCGGTTGAAACGAGGCCGGTCACCCCCTCGCCGACGGCGTACAGATCGGCGTCATCGTTGGAGAATAAAGAGCGGTCAACATCGCTGACAACGTTCGCCTGAGTGGCGCTGCCGACGAGGGTGAGATTGCGGTCGGGCACCGGAGGGATGACACCGATTTCGAACGCTTGGAGGACTTGATCGATCCGTGTCTCATCAAGCGATAACTCAGGAATGCCGGAATCAGGGTTGGTCCACAAGTTGTCATCGGCAAGGATCGATGGAAGATTCGGCAGTTCGGTTGCGACCGCAAACGGCGACGCCAGACGGGCCCTGCGGAACCCTTCATACACCTGGCCGAGTTCGCCCTGCTCCGTCGTGTCGGTCGTGCTGATGCGCTCATTCCCGGCCGCCACGACTAGGAGCTTCTCATCGGCCAGGGTGGGCTGCGCGGCAAACTCCGCCCAGGCGATGCCGGCGGCGACCCGCAATGCGATCTGCTCCTGGAGATCGACGGGGAAAGCGTTTTGGATGGCGACGCGGGGACAACGATCGTTCCCGGCGGAGCCGCATAAAGTGATTGGATACCCCACCGAGGCGTTCACGACGGCCTTTCCCTCCTCCCGTTCCACGGCCGTGCGGAGGACCTCCACCGCCTGGAAGAAATCGAGCCCGGCCAAATTGACCGGGACGATCTTCAAGCAGTCCGGAAAGGGGTTGGCGCCGGTGGGGGGGGTGCCGTCGAAACGGCCGGCCAGCACCGCGGCCACCTCATAACCGTGAAGGTTGACGCCCCTCTGATTCGACGGCTGGGTCGGCGTTACGTCGAAATTCTCCGCGGCCCCCGGCACCTGATCGCGAAATCCGCCGGGTGGCTCGCCAGCATAGAGATCGGGAACAAGCACCGTCACCTTGCGCGACCCGCAGTCGGCCTCGGCCAGGGCGCGCAGGTTCCAGGCAGCGGGAAAACCGGCCGGCCAAAGATGATCGAGATGCGCCCCGTCGCCGGGGGGAAACGCTTTCCCCTCCAGCTGTCGGCCGGGGACCGACAGAAGGATGCCGGGCTGATTGCGCAAAAGGGCGGCTAAGCGCTTCACCGTCGCGCCGCTCGACTGCCGCGGAACGATGAGGGTGAGGAAGGGGGAATTCGTCCGGGAATATGCGATGGCGGTGGCGCCGAGTTTTTGCGCCGCGGCGTTGAAGTCGGCCACCGTGGCATTGCGGTTAAGCACGATGCTGACGCGGGAAAGAAGCAGGCCGGCGTCGACCTCCTCCAGCGGGGCGCGCACGGGGGAGACGTTGGGAAGCTGGGGCAAAACAAGGACCGCGGGGTCGCCGGCCAGCTGAATCGCCGGCGGGTCGGTGCCATCGGGCGGGTCCACGGGGTCGCCGGGCGCCCCTGCGCCCCCTCCCCCTCCTCCGCTGCCGCAGGCGGAGAGGAAGAAGGTCAAACCGATAAACAGGACAAAGACGACCGAAAGAAAACACTTATACCGGGAGAGAACGATCGGTTGCACCTGCATGCAGCCTTCCATGCCCTCCCCCTGATTTCTACCCATACTTACTTAAAACCGAAGGCAGTTTTTCTGTCAATCCGAACCGGCGCTGCCACCACAACCGGCGGCTTGAGAGAGGCATTTGAAGCGAAAATCCCAGGTAAAACAACTTACCCGTGCCGCCTCAATGCGGCTCTGGCTCAACACGAATTGAATTTTAGGATACCTAAATTACAAAGCCGATAGCAAGAAAATATTGAAGGAATGGGCGGCTTCATTCGTCTTGAAATCGTCTTTTTCTCGGGAGAAGCGTCGATTAAAACAGTCTCCCCCTCTTTACAATAATCCGTGAACTATACCGGAACGGTACCAGCATTACAAGGGTAATTTTTCAATATCGAGATTCGGGGCCGTACACCCGCGACGCATGCGTCGCCCCCGCAGAAGATCTCACCCCGATTGATTTGAGCGAAGCGGAAAGGTATGATCAAAGAAAGAAGATCCACTCGGAGCTCAGCGGTTTTCAATCCCGGAATGGAGTCCTTCATGCAAAACACCGAATATGTGAGTCCGGAATTCGCCCGGCAGCTGATTCTCGATGAGCTGTTCGATTTGTCGCTCTACAAAAGGTTCCGGGAGATCTCCGGGCCCGAATTGCATCCGACCCTCGACGAGCTGATCAAGGTCGAGAGCGGACACCTCGGCTTCTGGCAGGAGCTCTTCAACGTCGAGATTTCGGAGCTCAACTTCGCGCGGCGGCTCAAGCTGGAGATGATCGTCCTCGTCTGCCGTCTCTTCGGGGCGCCCGCCATCGACCTGATCCTGGAGGCGATCGAGGTCTACGGCATCCGCAAATACCTGACCCTCTGGAAACAGAACAAAGACAACCCGATGGGAAAGGCGGTCCAAGGGATCTTGAAAGACGAATTCGAACATGAAGATGTGATCGTCGGCCGGCTGAAAGACCGCATCATCAACCCCGACCGGATCCGGAACATCTTTCTCGGATTGAACGATGGAATGGTCGAGATCCTCGGCGCGGTGGCCGGCTTTTTTGCGAGCTTCGGTCAGAACGCCTTGGTCCTGCTGGCGGGACTGACGACCGCCGTCGCGGGATCGCTCTCGATGGCCGCCGGCGCCTACGTCGCGGTCAGCTCCGAAAACGAGGTGCGGCGGACCCAGGAAGAGAAGGCGCGTTTTTTGGAAGGAGGGACCGGCGAGGAACCCCGGACGGAGCCGGCGATTCGGTCGGCCGCGATCGTCGGCGTCAGCTACTTTATCGGCGCGTCGTTCCCATTGCTTCCGGTGATCTTCGGCGCCCACACGGCGCTCTGGTCGATCCTCACCGCCGGAACCATCATCATTCTCGTCTCGATGGCCCTGGCTTTCCTCTCCGGGATGGACGTGAAACGGCGGGCGCTGACGAATCTGGTGATCATCACCGTCGCCGCCGGGGTCACCTACCTGATCGGAATGATGGTTCGGAATCTGTTGGGAATCGAGATCTAACCCTCAAACCCAACTCTCTCCGTCTAAAAATCGACCTGCATCAGCAGCGCCGCCGTGTCCCGCGTGACGTCGGATCGCGCCGCGCTGATCTCGCTGAACGATTCCACGGGGCTGCCGACCGGCCGAAGGTTGGAGGCCGTCAGGCGGCTGACCTCGGCGACCCACCGGACATTCCAAAAGGGATACCAAGCGAGGCTTGCGACGACCTGCCGCGCGTCGGCGTCGATATCGCTTCGATCGTGGAAGTCGTAGCGGAACGTCCCCCAGAGGTTTCCGCGGAAGGGATAAATCAGCTCCAACGTTCCGCTGAAGACTTTGAGATCTCTCCCGCCGTGGGCATCGCCTCCTTCCCGATACCAGAACACGCCGGGAACGATGTTGAACGCATTCAGCACATAGAGGTTCAGGCTCGCGCCGTACCCGAGGGCGGACGCATCGGTCCCGAGGTTCGCGTCCCCCACCCGATCGCTGTTCACGATCAAACTGACCGCCTGGTGGCGGATCGTCTGGCTGACCCAGGCGTAGGCGGCGCCGATCCGCTGCTCGTTATCATTTTTGGAATTGTATTCGGGGTTGAAGTTCCGGAGCCCCGCGGCGTACCGGAGGCCGATCGGATGAAAACCGTTTAGCTCCGTTCCGACAGACCAGGAGCGAAGGGAGGCCCCCAACGCCGGCTGGATTTGTACGAGGTAGTCGGCGCGGGTCAGCCGACGGGCGCTGGAGAGAAAATAGTTGTCGATACGGTCTTTCCCGATCCGAAGATTCAACAGCGAGTCGGGAAGAAGATCGTTGATCTGCACGACGAAGACCTCGGTCTTAAGGTCGGTGGCGTCGGGATCGTCCGTACCGGTCGTCTCTCCTTCCAGACCCGAAATTGTTCCCTGGAGAATTCCCAAAAAAGAGATCCGCGGGGCGAGGGTCCCCCCGGCCAACAGCTGCCAGTCGTCGAGACCGAATCGGCTCCGTTTTACATCGCTCAGATCGGGGCCGCCGACGATTCCGGTCACCTCCGGGTCCCAACGGTCGCTCTCTGTGAGCGCGGAGAGATCGATCCGCCCCGAAAGGGGAAGCGGCTGCTCCCAAACAAACTTCCCGGGATTGTTGCTGATCGGCGGCATCCGATACCCCCCCTGCTTGAAGACGAAGCCGAAGGCATTCAGCTTCGGAAACCCGGTATGGCACATCACGCAAGGCGCGTTCACCGTCCGGGCGAAAGCCGGAATGGCGTCGGCCCGATTGGGGAAAAACGCGCTGAATAACCCAACCGCCAGAACCGCAATCCAGACCGACCGCCGGAGTCTCTTCATTAAAACAGGATCCCTCATCCCTCTCCCCTCCTACCCATAAGGACGGAGAAGTATACTGAGATCGGCCCCCGCTTTACAACGTGATTTGCGCCTAAGCATCAATCCCGTATCGTCCGCCCGGATCATCGGGCCGGATCGTCGGCATGAATTCGCTTTCGCCGCATCCGATCGATGCCGACCCTCTTCCCCCTGTCGCCGCAAATGTCCTATCATGAAAGGAGAGCCGATTCGATCGGATTTTTTTCAAACGGAGGAGCGGAACCGATGGGGAGATTGGGACAACAGCTTGTCCGGGACGACCGAAAGGCATTGATTGAAGCGCTGACCCGGGCGTATGCCGATGAATGGTATGCGCACTATAACTATTTCTTCGTTTCCAAGACGATCAGCGGCCCCGATTCTCCGGCGGTGAGTCAGGTTCTGCGACGAAAGTCGGATCGGGCCTTGATTCACGCCGAACGGCTGGCGGAGCGGATCATCGCATTGGGAGGAGCGCCGGTGCCGAAACTGACCGATCTTTCGAAGGATGCGACCGATAAGCCGTTTAAACTGCCGGACAATGTGCGCGATATCGATGGCGCCCTGAAGGCGGTCCTCGATGCGGAGCGGACGAGCATCCGGACCTATCGGGCGTTATCCGAAAAGATCAGAGAGAAAGATTCGGTGACGCAGGCGTTGGCTGTGGAGTTATTTCGAGAAGCGGTCGAAGGAGAAGAGGAGATCGAACGGCTTCTCGGAGAGCCTGCGCCGGAAATGGATGGGAGATAAAAAACGGACGGTCTCCTACTCTTTCCGCCGGTCGATGACGCACCGACCTTCGGTCCTTTTAAGCTTCTTTTACGGCCTGAAGGATTTTCTGATACGCCTCCCCGATCTTCTCGGGAGTAATGTCATTTTTTTGAGTTTCAAAAACGGTGAAAAGAGAATCCTGTAATTTTTCGATGAACTTCAGCGTGAGTTCCATAGCAATTTCTTCATCACTCGGCTTTTCAGCAACCATCGCTCGCTCCAGGGTTTAATCAAGATCCACAATCATCTTAGACAAGAAAGCCGACCAAGTGCAAGGAAAAGCATTAGAGAAAGAGAAAATTAAATGATGAATTAATGAATCGGATCTCCATACGTCGATGGGACTCCGATGATTCGCTCAATCTTCCCAAACACAAGACAAAAAAAGCCCCGCTCACCTTTCGATGAGCGGGGCTTAATTTAATCCGGCAGCGTCCTACTTTCCCACACCCTCGCGGGTGCAGTATCATCGGCCCTGGAGGGCTTAACTTCCGTGTTCGGGATGGGAACGGGTGTGACCCCTCCGGTATTGCCACCGAAAACCGACCGGCTGTCGAAAACCGACAGCCGGCTTAAACTGAATATGGGCCTTCAGTCGTGCTAAATTCATCTAACAAGCGCAAAGAACCGAATCTATCAGAAGCAAATAATGGTGGTCAAGCCGCACGGTCTATTAGTACGAGTTAGCTCAAAGCCTCACAGCTCTTTCACACCTCGCCTATCTACCCTGTCGTCTACAGGGGACCTTCAGTGCCTTACGGCAGGGAAATCTAATCTTGGGGTAGGTTTCCCGCTTAGATGCTTTCAGCGGTTATCCTTTCCGGACATAGCTACCCGGCGCTGCCCCTGGCGGGACAACCGGCACACTAGAGGTCCGTTCAACCCGGTCCTCTCGTACTAGGGTCAACTCCCCTCAAATTTCCTCCGCCCACAACAGATAGGGACCAAACTGTCTCACGACGTTTTGAACCCAACTCTCGTACCGCTTTAACGGGCGAACAGCCCGACCCTTGGGACCTACTTCGGCCCCAGGATGCGATGAGTCGACATCGAGGTGCCAAACCGCGTCGTCGATGTGAACTCTTGGACGCGATAAGCCTGTTATCCCCGGAGTACCTTTTATCCGTTGAGCGATGGCCCTTCCACGAAGAACCACCGGATCACTAAGCCCTACTTTCGTACCTGCTCGACTTGTTGGTCTCGCAGTCAAGCTCCCTTCTGCCTTTACACTCGATGGCTGATTTCCGACCAGCCTGAGGGAACCTTTGGGCGCCTCCGTTACCATTTAGGAGGCGACCGCCCCAGTCAAACTACCCACCAGACATTGTCCCCGATCCCGATAAGGGATCCAGGTTAGAACGTCGGAAGGATAAGGGTGGTATTTCAAGGTCGGCTCCACGAAAGCTAGCGCCTCCGCTTCAAAGCCTCCCACCTATCCTACACATACCCACCCAACATCCAGTGTCAAGTTGTAGTAAAGGTTCACAGGGTCTTTCCGTCTAGTTGCGGGCACCCGGCTTCTTCACCGGAACAACAATTTCGCTGAGTTGCTCCCCGAGACAGCGCTCCAGTCGTTATGCCATTCATGCAGGTCGGAACTTACCCGACAAGGAATTTCGCTACCTTAGGACCGTTATAGTTACGGCCGCCGTTTACCGGGGCTTCGATTCAAAGCTTCGCATTGCTGCTAACCTCTCCTGTTAACCTTCCGGCACTGGGCAGGCATCAGACCCTATACATCGTCTCTCGACTTTGCAGAGTCCTGTGTTTTTGGTAAACAGTCGCCAGAGCCTCTTAACTGAGACTCGCATCGGCTCAGCCTGTACGGCTTCACCTACCGCGAGCACCCCTTATCCCGAAGTTACGGGGCTAACTTGCCTAGTTCCTTAGGGAGCATTCTCTCAAGCGCCTTAGAGTTTTCCTCCTACCTACCTGTGTCGGTTTGCGGTACGGTTTCCCTGATAACTCGCTACGAGGTTTTTCTTGGCAGCATGGGATCAGCCCGTTCGTCTCCAATGAGACTCCCCATCACCTCTCGGAGTAATGTCCCGACGGATTTGCCTATCGGAACCTCCTACAGGCTTAGACCCCGAATTCCAACTCGGAGCGGTGCCTACCCTCCTGCGTCCCCCCTTCACTGATAACGTTACCAAGGAAGTACAGGAATATTAACCTGTTGTCCATCGTCTACTTCTTTCGACCTCGACTTAGGGACCGACTAACCCTGGGAGGATTAACCTTCCCCAGGAAACCTTAGGTTTATGGCGAAGACGTTTCTCACGTCTTTTATCGCTACTTATGCCGGCAGAATCTCTTCCCATACCTCCAGTCATCCTCACGATTGACCTTCATCGGCATAGGGAATGCTCCTCTACCATCATCAGAATCCGAAGACTCTGACAATCCGCAGCTTCGGTAATAGACTTGAGCCCCGTTAAATTTTCGGCGCAAGATCGCTCGACCAGTGAGCTATTACGCACTCTTTAAAGGATGGCTGCTTCTAAGCCAACCTCCTGGCTGTCTGAGCGTTCTCACAACCTTTACCACTTAGTCTATTTTGGGGACCTTAGCTGGCGGTCTGGGCTCTTTCCCTTTTGACCACGAATCTTAGCACCCGTAGTCTGACTCCTGCAATAAATGTTTGCGGAATTCGGAGTTTGATTAGGTTTGGTAGCCGGGTAAGGCCCCTAGCCCATTCAGTGCTCTACCTCCGCAACAGAGTTTGCAAGGCTAGCCCTATAGCTATTTCGAGGAGAACCAGCTATCACCTAGTTTGATTAGCCTTTCACCCCTACCCACAACTCATCCGAGGCCTTTTCAACGGTCAACGGTTCGGACCTCCCCTTGCGATTAAGCAAGGTTCATCCTGGTCATGGGTAGATCACTAGGCTTCGGGTCTACTGAACGCAACTGAATCGCCCTATTCGGACTCGCTTTCGCTACGGCTCCGGATCTTCTCCTTAACCTCGCTGCACTCAGTAACTCGCCGGCTCATTAAGCAAAAGGCACGCCATCACCCATTCCCCTTGCGGGGCATAGGGCTCTGACTGCTTGTAGGCATACGGTTTCAGGTTCTATTTCACTCCCCTC